>JANOUN010000030.1:0-4223 GCA_031416875.1 Planctomycetota bacterium
GGTCAGGCTCCCGCAAAAGCGGCCATCGACCTTGTGGCCAGCGACACCGTCTCACACGCAGGTGCAGAGAGCCAAAGGGATTACCTCAAGCGGCTTTTCCTGGAAAGTGTTGAGCAGCGACTGCTGCACAAGGGCAGCGGAGCCCATGGTTCTCCAGTCCGTGCTCATCGCATTCTTTGCGGCGTGACTCCGGAGCAACTCGCCGAGATCTCGGGATATTCAGGGGCAGATATTCTGCTGATCGAACGGGGAATCAAAAAACTGAGTGCCTCGGAATCCAGACGGCTCGTCCAGTTCATCGAGACTTTTCCATCTCGCAAATTCTGCGAAGCGCGAGCTCGTCTGTCCGAGCTGAGTTCTTCACCAGTGACCGTCAGTCAAACTGTCGAACGCCTGAAGGATCGCCATGGCGGCTATATTCCACTGTCACGATTGCTGCACGATGAGACAGATCGTCGCTTCAGCTTCACGCCAGGACGCCTCAAACGAATCGAACGCGGCCAGGAAATCCCAGCGCTTCCATTGCTGAAGTATCTGGTGACACAGGGCGGTGCGGAATTCGTACCGGAACTCCTCCGTAACTGGTATGACCGTCTTCCCAGGTACCTTGCCGACCATGGAAAGCTGCAGTGGACGCATCCCCTGGCCCGTTCCGTGGGCATCGTGATTCTGGAAAAATGGCATAACCTGCATCATTTCTGGGAAGATCAACTCAAGGAGGACCTGAGTTATTCGATGTTGACGCGAAACTTCCAGCAGCTGAATGGTAAAGGCCATGATTTCCCATGGACGACCGTGAGCCGCTATCTCAATGCTGCCGGTATGGGACTTGCCGATCCGCGCCGCTCGTTCCTTCAGCAATTATTTTATCGCAGAGTTGAAATCACAGAATTGATCCATTCCGGCCACCGAACCTCATTGCGGGCGCTCATTTGTGACGTGTTGAATCAATGGCGGAAAGAAATGCATTCCGCTGGCGTCGATTCACAGACTGTGGAACACACCCTGGGATTAATGCCCGAGGAATGCACCGGCAGCGTGAGGAACAATCATTGAAAACCCTTGACCCCTGTAGCTTGGACATTCATGTCCGAGATCCTGACCAGGCAGCGTCGCCGTGCCGAACGCCGTACAGTCACCAGCACCTTCGTATCGACAGTGTTTCATGGCCATGCGACGGACATGAATGTCCATCGTACGTACGACCTGCAAAGTGTTGCGGCGAGAACGAATTTCGCTTTTTACGGGACGACAGGATCGCGGTATGATATTCTGTCGCTTTGTACCGTGACCTGTTTTGCCATCGAAATTCACCTTACCCACATTGCGAAATGGAGAAGACGATGATGAAGTTCCAGACTGGTTCCAGGCAGGCATCCATTGAGCTGCCGCGGCGAGAGTTTCTCAGGGCAACGGCCGCCGGGCTGGTCGTTACCGGATTCTGCGGTGCTCCGATTGGAGTGGCGGTTGCCGGTGAAGACGCAGATCGAAAACCTGAGACACTGGTGGCTCAGCTTTACAAATCACTGACGGAGGATCAGAAGAAACTGATGGCGTTTGACTTCGAGCATCCGCTGAGGCAGGACATTGACAACAACTGGCACATTACCAAAGCCGTCATTGGCCAATCCTTTGACAAAGACCAGCAGGCACTCATTCGTGACATCTTCATGGGCGTCCACAGCGACGAGTACGCTGAGACGGTGATGAAGCAGGTCGAACATGACAATGGCAATACGAATCGTACAGGTGGATTCCAGGGCTGCTCGATTGCAATCTTCGGAACGCCAGGCAGCGGGAAGTTTGAATTCGTCCTCACCGGTCGCCACGTGACTCGGCGCGTGGACGGAGATTCAGTTGAAGGCGTGGCGTTCGGCGGGCCGATCTTCTACGGACATGCCGCCGAGGGCTTCAACGAAAAGCCGGACCATCCAGGAAACGCCTACTGGTACCAGGCAAAACGGGCGAATGAACTTTTCAAAGCGCTCGATGGCAAACAGCGGAAGGTTGCACTGCGGACGGATCCACGCGATGAAAACAAGAAGGAAACTGTCGCGCTGCCCACCAGCCAGGAACTGCACGGCTTGCCATTGTCCGACATGTCTCCTGACCAGAAGGAATTGGCTCGCTCGGTCATGCGAGACGTTCTGGCACCTTTCCGCAAGGCAGATGTGGACGAGTCGATGAAGATCATTGAGGCAGCCGGTATCGACAATCTGCACTTCGCGTACTACAGCAATATGGACATCGGCAACGACGGAGTCTGGGACGTCTGGCAGATTGAAGGTCCGTCAACGGTCTGGTACTTCCGCGGGGATCCTCACGTCCATACATGGGTTCATATTCGTAAGCCAGTGTGAACCTCGCAGAATGCGGCTGAAATCCTGTTCCATCTTCCCCCACCCAATGGCAACTGCGGAACTTTATTCGGCATCAATCACATGGCTCGACGGCGCCCCCTGAATCCACTGAACGGCATCACGCTCGAAATGATGCTCGAACAGCTTGTCGCACATATGGGTTGGGAGTCAATGGGAGAGGAAGTTCCCATTCGCTGCTTCACGCACGAACCAAGTGTTCCGTCGAGCCTTAAGTTTCTCAGGAAAACACCCTGGGCCAGAACCAAGGTGGAATGGCTTTATCGCAATCGTCAGAAAAAGATGAACTTGCCGCCCCAGGACGGGACTGACGACTAAAGGGCGTCGTTGCACACAGTGTCAAACCGCTGTTGGCTATGTACCGACCACCTGGTTTCAATCTGTGCCAGGACACCGGGTTTCTCAATTATCACCCACTTCACCCAAGCCTGTAACAGACTCTCTGGAAATCCGCTGCGATGCTGGTTGAGCGTTGTTATTGCGTAAAGCCATTGGTTTGATCCCTGCGTTCCCCCCGCTGGAAGATCACCAAATCGCTCCTGAGTCTCAAAAGTGAGGTGTGTGATGAAGGAATCTGGACGAACTGCAATTCTTGCGTTGGTAGCAGCAATGAGTGCTGCTTTAGCGACGACGCCAGCGGCGGCTCAGGAAGAAGACAGCCTTTTCTCATCGGTGCGCGCGTCAACTGCTTTTGTTGACGATCTCGCGACAAATGGAGGGAACTCAGTGGCCGTCGGTGCACGGCGTCTGACGTCCACCGATGAACTCGTTCACACGCTGCAGGAAGCGAGTTTTGAAGCGTCGGCAGCAGGAACACGAATGGCTGCCACAACAAAACAACTGGATTCATGGATTTTTCCTGTGCTCGTGATTCTTTCAGAAACTGAACAGGACGTTTCAATCGTGCTGGGCCTCCGAGCCGTGAGTGATTCACAGAAAGTGCCTGCGACTCGCCTGCTGCGACTATTGGAATCCAATGAAAAATCCGGCCGCACGAGTTTCGCATTCAACCGTGACCGAAATCGCATTGAGTTGTTCAGTCTGATTAAAAACGCCGGTGTGAATGCTCAAGGTCTGCGAGAAGAAATTAACCGCCTTGCGATCCTGGCACGGGATACAGAATCGTTGTGGAATCTGGAAGAATCTGCCGGCGGCGCCGCGTTGACTCAAAACAAGGCCGCTCATGGCGGAGCGACAAAAGTTCCCGTACCACCGGTCGCCGTGTCGCCGGTCACGCCGTCGGCCCCAGTCGCGACAGTCCCGACCGCGACCGCACCTCAGCCATCGAGCGCGCCGGCTGCAAATCCGCAAATTGCAGCGAACTCGCTGCACGGACGCTGGTCTGCCAGTCGTTCGGCCACTGAAGCGTTTGCGATCCTGCTCAACGCCGACGGCACGTTCGTGCTTGTCAGCGTCAGTAACGGCAAACAGGCTCGGTCGACGGGGAAATTCACTTTGCAGAACAGCCGACTCACCCTGGAAACAAGCGACGGCGGTCGCCTGTTGGGCAAAGTGACCATTGTCACCGCGTCAGAATTTCGCTTCGAACAACAGTCGCACGGTGCGACCGGAGCGGCAATGACATTTTGTAAAGCGCAGTGATGACCGTTAACCGTCAATGCGATGGAATTCGTGGTGAGACCGCTAGTGGTCTGTTGATTTAATACCAACCCGAAGCGCCAGCGAGGCTGAAATGGCTGAATTCCTCGCTGGCGCTTCGGGTTGGTATTAAATCAACAGACCGCTAGCGGTCTCGCCACGAATTCCTTCGTATTGAGGCATAACGGTCATCACTGCGCTTTACGAAATGTCAGTGCCGCTCCGGTCGCACCGTGCGACTGTTGT
>JANOUN010000031.1:0-2821 GCA_031416875.1 Planctomycetota bacterium
TCAAGACTGGAAGTGCTTGCGAACTTTGGCGACAACCTGAGCCTCCGTCATGCTGTCCGCTGCCTCGACGACGACATTTCCTGCGACTGAATGCTTTGCGTCCATGCGATTCTGGAGTTCTTTTTTTGCCTGGCCAGGTCCAATGATCAGAATAGCCCCCGCTTGACTCAAATGCGGAATGACTTCGTCGTAGAACTTGTTTAACTCAGCCATGAAAATATTTTCGCGCATGTCATCACTAGGAACCTGCAGAGGTTCAAAAGATCCGGTCGTGTGGTCACTGGACCGACGGAGCTGACTTTCGGCCCCCGACTGAACGTGGACTATCTCCTCACCGGAATCCGAAAGTTTGACCACAATCGCTTCCCGATGATCGACCCAAACGCCAACTTTGCTGCTCATTGATATTTCCTTCGAGTGTAACTGTCCAGTACCTGGCAAAATCAGAAGTGGCACGGCCAGAGTATGGTGTGTTCTGACGTGGCATTTTCCATGCCAGAGAGAGGACTCGTTCTGGTGTTGATTATCGCCCTCTGGAGGCAAGCTCCATAGTAGCAAATACGGGTCGCAAAATCGTTCAACGCGATTCCGCAAACCAAATTCAACCCCCAGTGTTTAAGCGGGCCATTGTTTTTTACGGGTGTCGCAACGATGTTAAAACACGCACGGTTCAATGTAAACCGCACACAACTGCACCGTTTCCGCACACTTTGTTTTGTTCGACCTACTCTCTGAACAGATCCAGAAACCGGTCTTCATAGTCTTTGAAGACACCAAGGCGATCCAGTTCATTCTTGAGTTCGTAGGCTCGACAGCGATCCCGAGCCGCATGGTCGAACAGTTCCTCGATCCTGTCGAGGTCCTCTTCGTTCAGTGCTTCCACTTCGGGCAATTCCGGTTTGAAGGATATTTCTTCTTCTGTCTCAGACGACGCGGCAAGTCGCTTCTCCAGTTCTGTCAATAAACGTCCGAGGTGTTCATCCATGGCTTCTGCCTGTTGCCTCAACTCTGTAAAGTCGAGATCAATTCCCGCAATCGTGGTGAACACTCGAAGTACGGCAAGTGAGGCTTTGGGGAAAGACGTTTGAGCAAAGATGTGTGGCATCTCGCCTAACAGCCCCGTGCCTTCAAGGCCCATTTCACCGGCCACACCGAGCAGGATTCCGTTGAGCCCTCCAATGTGACCATCTTCGAGCAAAGTCAGTTCCAGTTGCTGAAGCACGTTGAGTCCGCGTTCGTGGGTGGTGACACCAAAGATACGCGACTCGTGCATGGGATGCATCTGAGTGGCCATGGCCGCGAACGTAAAAACGCGCTCGACTCCCGCCTGCTTTGCATATTCAATCAGGCGCTGGCAAAAGGCCAGCTTGCCGAGTGGCGGCTGAGATTCTCCGATGAATAAGAGCAGGTCGTGGCGTCTTTCAGGATCCTTTCGCACGAAGAGGCGACTTCGGGGCATTTGACCAGGGACAATCAATCCGCCTTTCACTTCCACATTTTCGATGTCGAATAACTCTCGGGAGGAGAATTCAGCAAGCATCGACATTTCCAGCTTGGCCAGCAGATAATATCCAGCCGCGAGGGCGACATGACCCATCCCGGGCCAAACCGCAACCAGCCAGGGATCCAGAAGCTTCTTGTCGTCTGCCATGCTGATACCCGTGACGATCTATAATGAACTGCGGAAACCGAAAAAAACTCACCGGCATCAGATCGCTGCGATGTTTTCTGATGCCTCCAAAGTTCCCGACACCTTTTTCGACGCACGACAGGCCCTCTGTTCGCAATTATCGTGCCGCTGGTTTCGGTCATTCACGGGTGTTAGCAGAGCGAGGATTTTGGTCTTTCTTCGCTCACGCAGCTGACGTGCGTCAGGCACAATTTCTTTCCATGAATACCAAATCGTCACACCCTGTTCCTCTTGCGGCACACTTTCGATCTCGTCCTCACTGCCAGAGATCGTCCAATGCCTGGCAAGTCCAACAGCCCGTGAATTCCTTCGGTTTCAAGTCAACGGCAGACTTTATCAGGGCAAATGTTGTTCCCACCCGCCCCACTCTTCAAGGAGAATATACTGCGCGCGGCCAGAAATAAGTCCGGCGAGCGGAGTGGCGTGAGCCCTGCGGTATCTCTCTTTTTGTACCGGCAAGCTGACGCATGCCGCTCGCCAAGCGTGCGGATGCCGCACAATCGTTGTCTCCCACTGTGCGGATCCTGCGCGAATCTGTTTGCCGCCAAAGTGTCGCTGAAACGGCAGATCGCGCGCTTCGCAGAAGTTATGAGTCCAGGCAGATTCAAGGTGTGCATGGCATGGGGATTGCGTAGTCAGAAATCACGATCGTGGCGTTGGTGTGCTTCGCAATTCGCGGGCAAGGGCTGTATGTATTTGATTTCGCGCGCTCTGGCATATGTCGTGTTTGATTACAGATGTCGACAGGAATAGAATTCGCTTGTCGGGCGCGGTGTCGTTTGATGTTTCATAGGCGCTTCGACAAGTGAATGTGGACTAAAAACTCAACCGGGAGATGGCGATGCAGGTACCACTGGAGATTACGTTTCGAGGAATGGATCGGTCAGAAGCCGTTGAGGCTGAGATTCGGAAGCATGTGGACAGCCTTGAACATTTCTGCGACAGGATTACCAGTTGCCATGTGACGCTAGAGCTTCCGCATCGCCACAAACGACAGGGAAATATCTTCGAAGTCAAAATCCTTCTCATCGTTCCGCGCCGTGAACTTGTCGTGAGCCAGCGTCCGGGAAAAGATGAAACCCACACGGACGCGTATCTTGCAATTCGGGATGCCTTCAAGGCGATGCGGCG
>JANOUN010000032.1:0-2820 GCA_031416875.1 Planctomycetota bacterium
GTCAAAGTAATCCTTAGCTCGGATTCCAGTCGCCCCCGGACGCTGCTCTGTCACAGACGCTTTCCAGAGGATGGTTCGAGTCAATGGTTCATACGACGGATGTTTCAGGACACGTGCCCATTCCCGCAGGATGTTCTTGTCTGTGTAGTCCTCCGTAAACAGGACACCAGGTGCCGATGTCACCATCGTGACATCCAGATTCGTGAGCACGCGAAGGGATTCGGCGAGGCGTCGCCGCTCAGCAGCATCCGCGACCAGCTTCGGTGTCGCGATGAGCATGCACAACTCACGCGGATCAACGGAATTGATGATGACTTCGGAGTGCGTCGCGACGATGAGCTGCGAATGTTGCCTCATCGCAACGGACTGCAATTCTGAGTAAATCGCGTCCTGCAGAATCACATGCAGATGTGCATCGGGTTCATCCAGCAACAGGATGCTCCCCTTTCGCGTGTGCAGAAACGTCAACAGCATCAGAACCTGAAGAAATCCGCTGCCGGCTGTGTTGATATCCAGTGCCGGGCCATCCGGCCGATTGCGATATTCGGCGACAATGTCCGCCCCGGTTGCATCAGGTGGCAGCAGTTCGTAGCCAAAAAGTCGTCGAATCGATTCCGCCAACGGTTCCCATTCGCCCGATTCATTGGCATCGACCAGGAGATTACGAAGAACCTCTCCCGGCTTGCACTGCCCAAGCAGCTGATCGATCTTCGGTCGGCGCAGGACGGGCTCATCGACACTCAGGCCACTCATTGCAGGGATATAAACCGCACTGAGATCCAATGTTCTCAACACGGCAGAGTCGGCTTCAGGTTTTGGCCGCACATAGACCTGTTCGGTGCTGTCGGCAATGATCTCCATCGTGACAACCCAGCCATCAATACCCTGCACCTCAATCTCAACGGTCCCTCTGTAAGCCAGATCCGTCCACAACAAATCAAAACGTCGCATGGGGACGGAGTAAAACTCCTGACGAGTCACCGGAACCTTGGCGTAATAGCCATTGTGTTTCTGGAAGTCGTTTCGGAGTCGCCAGCGATACAACGCCTGAGCCCAGGTCGAAATGGCCTGAAGAACCGTTGTCTTTCCTGAATTGTTCGGCCCTGCGAGGACCAGATGTCCCGGAAAATGGATCGTGACATCGGCAAACCGCTTAAATCGACGCAGCACGAGTCGGCGAATCATTTCTTCGCCTCCGAAAGTTTCTTCACCACCAGCAGCTCGTTGCCGCGGTCATCGATGACCTTCACTGCAATTTGCTGGTAGTCGCCTGGTTCGAACGGAGCACTGGTCGTTCCGGAAAGATGATCCCAGACTGTCTCTTCATAGTCGCCTTTCAACGCTTTTTTGAGATTGTCCCAGGCACTTGTGCGAGGAAAAAACGCCTGGCAAACGTGAAAGCAGAGATCGTTGTAATCCGTGTCCAGAAACCACGCGGGAACATCGTTGCCGCTGCGATGGCTGGGTTCCATCGAGATCGGGTCGAACACATCCAGCCCCAGCAACTCGACCTGAAACTTACCCGTTCCGGCCTTGATCAGCTCAACATCCGGCAGGCCGCACACGCTGAACACCTGGCTGGACCGCATATTTTTCAGCAGATCGCCCATCAGCAAATCCGGAGTTGCCTGGACGTATGTTGCAGGGATTCCCACGACTGCCTCCGAGTTATCAACCAGCGTTCGAGCGTGAGGCTGAACAGAAAATCCGATCACAAAGAGATGCGTGTAGTTTTTCGCATGAGCTTCCTTAGCGGCCTCGTACACCAGCTTTTCGCTGACTGCGGCATTCTCGGGACCGAAAACGAACGCGACTGGCCGAGACGACAGGGGTAGTGACTTCCCGTCTTCTTCGAGCGATTCTTGAACCGCATCGGCCAGGCTGATCTGTTCGCCAGGTGTGAAACCCTGAACGACCGCTTCGGCGGAGATTGAAAGTGCCTTTGCCGGAGGACGTACATTCTTGAGCGTGATCTTCCGGTTGCCATCCAGTTGTAGCACCGGACTCCGACGCAGAACTTCGATCATCCGATCAGTGAACGCTCCATGCGTTGTTTGAGTTTCATTGGCGACTGAGCCACGCGCGGTCCCAGAAACCGAATCATCAGCCACACTGCCGTCCAAATCCACAGGAGTGGGGATGGTCGCTTCAAACGAGAATGGTCCGGTGATGCGGACGATTTTTTTATCGACCTCAGCACGATCGACAAGCACTTCTTCGTCAGCCGGTTCATTATTGGCGATGGACTTGAGCGTCACATGAGGAACGATTCCGCCGACCTCTTCGCCGCGATTGTTCTGTCGCCGCTTGTAAACAAACCCTGCGACAGGACCGCGCTCCTCATCGTTCAAGTGATACCACTGGTAGGTTGCCGTGAGCAGCCGCTGCCGAGCCAACGCCAGGGGCACACGACTGACGTCCATCGTGATCCATCGCCGTCCCCATTGCTCCGCAACATACGCCGTGGTCCCGCTCCCGCATGTCGGATCAATGACGAGGTCACCCGGATCCGTGGTCATTAGCAAACATCGCGCGACGACGGTTGGGGCAGTTTGAACGCTATATGTTTTCGGATCGGCGAATCCGGAAATGACTGTATCCTCCCAAAGATTTGAAATCGGGAAGTAGGCGAAGTCATCCAGAAATCGCACGTATCGGAGCGTGTCACCCACTGCGATCAACCGTCGTGCCTTTGAAAGATTATCTAACCCAGTTTGGTCTGTCTTAAACGTGCCTTTTCCCGGCGAGAAATCACGCCCGTCGTATCGAAATGTACGCAGGTCGCCGCCCTGAGCTGGGCGTTGACTCGTGATATTGTCG
>JANOUN010000033.1:0-2652 GCA_031416875.1 Planctomycetota bacterium
GAAGTTGGCTGAAACTACGAGATATCGACAGCAGTCCGGGGTTCTGGCGGATGTTTCTGCCAGAGGCAGTCAGCGTCCGAGAATTTGTCATCGAACCACCGGGACGGTTTTTCAGCAGTACAAGTGCAGTCCGGAACGGAAGGTACCTCACGGAGGAGAACTTTCATGCGAAAGTACGGTAAGTGGTTACTCGTGCTGGGAGTCCTGGCGGCAAGCCCGGTCGCGGCCAGTGCAGATGGTTTCCTTGGCGGCCGGATACGGACGCCATTTTCTGGAGCCGCCCAGAAAGAACAAAATCAGGCTCAGGCCGATCAGGTCATTGCAGCCATGAAGGATGCCGCGATTCAGGGTTCCGGCGTGAGCGTCGAAGTCCAGAATGGCGTGGCGATTCTGGAAGGCAAAGTCAACAAAGCCAGTGACCGAGCACTTGCTCAGCGTCTGGCACAGTCAGTGCCCGGAATCGGAAGCGTCGAGAATAATCTGCGCTTCATGCCGGAGGATCGCGGCCAGGTGCAGCCGGCAGCAGGTGCGATGCATGCGGATGTGTTTAACTCTCGAGTCACTCAGGCCAGACTCACGGAGTCCGGAAAAGGCGGATCAGGCATTCGTCAGGTGAGCGGCGAGGCTCATTCTGCGGAGACTCCCGCAACCCGAACGGCCGTGACAGCGACACCAGCGCAAGCTCCTTCTTCCGGCCAGCCAACTGACAATCAGGCCGTGGCTCAGCAGATCGGTGATACTCTGGCAGGCGTCGGTCTGGTCGGCTATGACATTGAAATCCGCTTCAACGCAGGCACAGCCACGTTGATCGGTGATGTGGCCACGATGCAGCAGCGTCAGGCGGCTGGATCTTCGGTTTCACAGATCCCTGGCGTGAAGAACGTGAACAACCAGTTGCGTGTTGGCGGTCCTGTCTCTCAGACTGCCTTCAATCCACAGTCCGCGCCGATGGCGGGCGTTCCGCAGCAATTCGCGCAGCAGCCTCAGCAGTACGCCCCACAGATGATGCCGGCAGGTTATACACAGCCGGGCATGGCCATGGATCCATCCATGATGCCATCACCGATGGGGTATGCTCCAACCAGCTTCAACAATCCTCAGTTGCCAGGTCATGCCTGGCCAGCTTACGCTCAGTATCCAAACTCTGCGGCAGTCACCTATCCGACTCAGTACAGTGCCAGTGCCTTTCCGTACATTGGCCCGTTCTATCCGTACCCTCAGGTGCCGATGGGATGGCGTGAAGTGTCACTGGAATGGGACGATGGCTACTGGCAGTTGAACTTCAACAAAGAAAAAGACAAGTGGTACTGGATTCTGCATCCAAAGCACTGGTAACCAGGCGACTGGAAGCCACACCACGGTTCTCAATGAATCCGGACTGCTGATGACACTGCTTTGAAGGTTGATCCTTCAAAGCAGTGTTTTTTATTGCGCTCAACATAGCCGCCGGTTTTGGCATGCGAATTACCCGCGGTTAGCGGGTTGTTGATTTAATACCAACCCGAAGCGCCAGCGAGGCAGAAACGGCTGAATTCCTCGCTGGCGCTTCGGGTTGGTATGATCATGAGCCTCAAAAATCACTAAATCAACAGACCGCTAGCCGCGGGTAATTCGCCTGCAAAAACCGGCGGCTAGCGCCTTGCCGCTCACAAAACAGCGGTGAATCAGGCAGTTTCATAGAGCACGTTTTCCGACTCCTGTTCAGCGGAGCGAATTGATGACACGAATTGCATTCATAGCTTCAATGATCCTGGCGATTGCTCCTCTGCCTGCCGAGGACTGGCCACAGTTTCGCGGCCCCAACTGCTCGGGAGTTTCCACGACGGACGCTCCGCTGCCGATTCAATTCTCGGCCACGGAGCATGTAAAGTGGTCTATCAAGCTCGGTGACGGGATCGGCTGTCCCGTCGTGGCCGCGGGGCGAGTCTTTACGTCAGCCATGATTGATGACCAGACCGTCGGCCTGTTCGCCTTCGACGCGATGTCCGGCAACCAACTCTGGATGCGGTCCTGGCCGATCGGCGACGTTGACGAAATCCATCAGACCAACAGCCATGCCGGGACGACACCTGCCGCAGACTCCGAACGCGTGTATTTCTATTTCTCCACGCTCGGCATGGTGGGACTCGATGCGAAGACCGGAGCGGATATCTGGCGAAAAGAACTGCCGGTTCCGTATTTCGTTTTCAAATGGGGCCCGGGGATGTCGCCCGTGCTCTACAAGGATCTGGTCCTGTTTTGTCAGGACGACGACCTGCACCCGGCATTGTACGCGTTCGACAAGCGAACGGGTGAGATTCGCTGGCAGGATGATCGCAATGACATGGCGGTCAATTATTCGCACCCCGTGATCTGCGAAACTGCCAGTGGTGATGAGATCGTGGTCGCCGGTACCGGGCTCCTGATTGGATACGAACCGGCCACTGGCAAGCGGTTGTGGCAGGCTCGGACACTGCTGCGCAACATCAAGACAACTCCCGTCAGTCGCGACGGCATCGTTTACGTCTCCTTGCAGAGTAAAGGGATCGCCAGCCAGTGGCTGGCTTCCATCGATCAGGCAGAAACAGGATACAGCGATCACTAGGTCTCAAAGGTCGATGTGCAAAAGTTTTTTGGCTAGCGTCCCGTCCCGGAAGCGTTCTACAAGAAGAC
>JANOUN010000034.1:0-5445 GCA_031416875.1 Planctomycetota bacterium
GCATTCCATTCGTGTCCATTTGTGTTCATTCGTGGTTCCAGGTCCGGACACCTCGCTGCACTTGGCGGACACATAGGAAATGGTACAGTCAGCGAAGTTTCACAATCACCGGATCATATTTTTAATGCTTCTCAGTGTCGGGGACATCCGGCAGCCTCTGGAAAATATGGGGCAGGCCAACTAGCATTCCCGTTCCTTTCGCAGTCTTTTTCCTGTGCCTGTTGACGAGAGTCCGGTGCCATGCCCAAAGTCAAGTTTGTCAACGAAAAAATCACGGTCGATGCCGCTGAAGGCGAAGACCTCAGGACGGTGGCACGCAAGAATGGTGTGCAGCTGTATTCAGGCCCACACAAATTCGTGAACTGCATGGGCATGGGCATGTGCTGCAGTTGCAATGTGATCCTGGCAAAAGGCACAGAAAACGTTTCCAAAAAAGGAATTCTGGAAGGGCTCTGGAAGTGGCTTAACCCTTTGCTTGGCCTCAAGATCTTCTCCAACCCGGAAAAAGAAGTCCGTCTTGCCTGTCAGACCCGGGTGAACGGCGATGTGGAAGTTGTAACACATCCACCGATCAACTGGCATGGCGAAAAGTTCTGGAACTAAACGTGTCGCTGATGTCGCCTGGTGAACGATGGACATGAATGTCCATCCTGCGTAACTCCGTACTACGAACAGTTGATTTGTTGTTCTCCCGCGAAGATTTTCAGACGTCTGTTTGCAGAAGTCAGGTCAGGACTGGCAGAAAAATGAGCGGCAGAAAAATACAGACGACGACCTGAGGTCTTTCTGCAATTCATTTTTCTGCCATCAATTTTTCTGCCGGATGTGTTTCTGCATGAATGACAACGCTGTTCTTGTGTCCCTGCTTCGACGATGGGTTGCGGACGGAGCCCGCGCTGGGAGATCATCATCATTGACCCTGTTCGTAAACGAAAACTCCGATCGGCGGTACTCAAGTGGTACGATCAGCATGGACGCCGGTTGCCGTGGAGAACGTCCGCCGATCCCTATCGTATCTGGCTCAGCGAAATCATGCTGCAGCAGACCACCGTCGCTGCCGTCGTTCCGTACTTTGAACGATTCGTCGCAAAATTCCCGGACGTCAGTTCGCTCGCGGCAGCGCATGTGGACCACGTGTTGCGGCTGTGGGAGGGACTTGGTTATTACAGTCGCGCCAGAAATCTGCACAAAGCGGCGCTGGCGATTGAGCAGAATCATGGTGGCGTGTTTCCTGCCGACGCAGAATCGCTGCAGGCTTTGCCGGGAATTGGTCGCTACACGGCCGGAGCCATTGCGTCGTTCGCGTTTGATCAGGCCGCTCCGATTGTCGAAGCCAACACCGAGCGACTCTACGCGCGTCTGACAGCGCTCGCCGACGACGTCCGATCTGCCGCCAGTCAGCGGGCGTTGTGGGACTTTGCGACGACAATCGTGCCGAAGAATCGCCCCGGTGATTTTAATCAGGCATTGATGGATATCGGATCGCAGATCTGTCGTCCGCAGGAACCGGACTGTGAGCGATGCCCGCTCAGGACATGCTGCGCAGCGCTGGCGCTGGGGCAGCAGAATGAGTTGCCTCGTCGAAAGCCTCGCGTACCAATCACAGCCATTGATGAAATCTGCGTCGTGATTCGCCGCAGGAACAGATATCTGCTGCGACGACGCACGGTCGGAGAACGCTGGGCCGGCATGTGGGATTTTGTGCGATTTGAAGTAGACGCATCGGAACTGGAATACCTGCCCATGGCCACTTCGAAAAAGCGCAGAATCTCCGATCGCAGCCTGTTTGCCGACTCCCAAAGCCAGTTGCCGGACACGGTCAGGCGGCAGGTTCACGATCGAATCGGAGCCAAAGTCGGCGACGTCGTTGCCGCGACGGAATTTATGTATTCCGTGACACGTTATCGCGTCTGTCTGAAAAGTTTTCTGTGCGACGGCACGGTTGCGGCATCGTCAGGAACGGACAGCGCACAATGGTTCACAGCAGCGGAACTGGCAGAACTGCCGTTATCGAAAACCGGTCGCCGGGTCGCCGAGTGGCTGACCAGCCGTGGGCCTGGAAAAGGGGTCAGGAACCAATAGTGCGGAGCACCCTTTGGGCCATTTGGCTATTGGTTCCTAACCCCTTTTCCAAGCACGCACTGCTATTCCGGCGGCTTCTTCCGGTTTTCTTCGTGCATCTTTTTTGTCTCCTCCACGACCGCCGACCATTCCGGATGCGAATGAATGGCGACAAGGTCTTCGTCTTTCTGAAGATGTTCAAAGTCATCGAATGCTGTCGCAATCGTCAGCCGCAGCAGTTCAATCGCTCGATCGCCGTAGCGCTTCTTCTGTTCTTCCGAGACGTTGGAGTTTTCGAGAGCCCGTGAATAGGAACACGCTCCGTTGTACAGGCTGGAAAGATCTCTGGGAGCCGTCACGACCAGTTTCTCAGCGTACTTCAGACCGGCTTCGGTATCGCCCAGACGGATCTGACACAAGGCCATCATGCTCTCAATATCCATGTTTTCCGGGGACAGGCGATCGCCGATTTTGAGGTCACTCATGGTCTCCTCAAAGCGATTCAGATGCATCAGTACGGAAGATCGCTGGACGTACATTCGCGGCAGGTAAGGATCCTGTTCGATACACTCCGTGTACATGGCGAGCGTCTCTTCGTTGTCTTCGAATTTTTCTTCATTCTTGCCCAGCATCATCAGGCGCTGCACCAGCAGCTGGATGGCAGGAGAACGCCGTTCGGCATCCCGAATCTGCAGCGCCGCCTTCTCGCGCAGGCCTTTGTTTTCGCAGCGGGCCACGCGGTTCAGGCTGCGGCGACAGTCGGGATGCGCAAACATCGCAATGGTTTCGATCAATCGGTGCACATACATTCTGTTTTCAATCGGGAAATCTTCTGTCGTACCGATTTCTTCGACAGCCTTCGCCAGTCGGGCCGTGAGCATCGCGATCGATTCTTCGGACGCGTCGATCGCCAGCAGTTGAATCGTTTCTGAAGCAATCGAGCGCGCGATTGAGCGTTCCGCCGTGTTCTTTTCGGCAGTGTCCAGAAATGGCGTTTCGATCAGCGTTTTCGCCAATGGCTTCCAGCGAGGATGATCCAGCATGACCAGATGTCGCAGCGTCTGTTGTCTGGCCGCAGGCGGAAGTGAATCAAAATCATCAATGATGTGATCCAGCTGGCCTGCCGTTGCACATCGCAGCATTGCATGCGCGGAAAGTGGCTGATGGGACGCATCAATGTCGGACTTCAGATCCTGCAGCAGCATTTCTGTCCAGTTTGGCGACGGCAACTGCACGACCGCGCTGCGGACACTGTCGCTGATTTGTCCCGATCGAATTCGCTGATCCAGACACTGACGGATCACGGCATCATCGGCCGCATCCCTCGCTTCGACCAGCGCCGTGAGGGCGATGTCCTGCAATGCCGGATCGGAGAGTTGCAGCAAATGACTGCGCAGTGCATCCAAAGTCCCGGCGTGTCGCTGCTGTCTTAGAAACGCCAGCGCGGAACCCATCAGGCTGCGCTGATTCGGAGCGGAACGCCGGGGCGGACCGAACGCATCGGACGGCTCATCACCGTCGGGTGCCAGCAATGCGGCTGGATTGTCATCCACATCGACGGGAGTCTTCGCTCCGGTCGCTGCGTCCTGAAGTTTCTCCGCGACGTAAGCGGCAACAAGTGACGTCCAGCGTTCACCGCTGAGCTGAATGATGGAACTCAGAATCTGGTTCTGCATTTCCGGCCTGCTCCGGCTGGCCTGCCACAGTTCCGTCATGGCGGTTTCGGCGGCCGGGTCGAGGCTGCCGATGAGTGAGCGCAAGGCGGTGCGTGAGACCTGCGGATGACTGCTCTCACTCAGGATCCGCAATGCCTTCACAGATTTTGAGCCGGGAATCAGATTCAGATAGCCAGCCACTTCCATTTGTAATTCAGGAGACCCCTGCAACGCTTCGTCGATAATGACTTCGGCCTGTGCGGGTGTCAGGCGATCCGCAGCACCGGCCATCGCCGCGCGACGAACACCGGGATCCGAATGTCGCAGATCGGCGACAACCAGTGGCATGGGAATGTGTCGATAGACAGGAGTCAGGGCATTGGCAATCGCGGCTTCGGCAGTCGGCAGTACCAGGATCGGACGTCGATACAGTCCATACTGCCGGTTGACGGCTGCGGTCAGACCACCGACAAGAATCTGCTGAAACTGAATCTGCTCCCGCGGAAACGGCGGCGCGAGGCGGGGAATGAACCGCATGTTTGGATCATTCGCATTCGCGCTGGTGTCGAGCATGGAGCTCAGCCACAAATTGAATTCTTCATGGATCACCGGTGGCTGCGTGCGCGTGGACGAAATCAGAATCCGTTCGATCTTTGCGGCCGCAGCAGACTTGAGCACACTGGCAACGGGCCAGACGGCAAGGACATCCAGACTGCGATTCGTGGTGATCTGCAGCAGACAACCCTCTGGACCCAGGCGAGTTTGCTGAAAGCCGCTTTGCCTGCGAAATTCCTGATTGAGATCGATGTCGATGGGTGTTTGATCTGTCGCACCCGCGACGGGCGATTGCCAGCGAAGAACCATCGACGGCTCTTTACCGTCATACACGATGGAACCGAATCCGACCCAGCCTTCTGCGGACTCACCGGGTGTGACTGTGCTGCGGGGAAAATTCGGATGTGCATCGACGGACCCGATTTCTGCCGGTACTCCATTGATCAGCAATTGAAACTGTTCACGGGCGATCGTCTGTGCTGCGTCGGAAGAATTTTCGACGTGCACGGCGATGATCAGCCGCAGCGTAAATGCCTGTGTGTCGCGCCCAATACTCAACGACGCTTCGATCTCAGGGACGGTGACCTTGAGCGTTGATGCGACGACGTCCGGCATCGCGCCGTCCTGTTCGTCGCACGGTGATGCACATAGAGATGCTGGCAGGTGAAGACTGCCAATCAGAAAGACTGTGATCACGATTCGATTGAAAAACCCGCGAAGCATCGCTGCACCTCAAATCCCAAACAACGGCAGTCGCCGACGTCAGCCGGATCGAACCAACCTGCGGTATTCGTCCGCACGATCATTCCGACTGCAGTACCCCTGCTTCGCAGCATAACGATCCCGCCCGCCGCTGCGAATTGCAGAATGCGAAATCTGCCGTTTCCGCAGGTGTTGATCGGCTCACAAGGTGAGATCAGGAGCGAAACGCCGCAGTCTGCGGCGATGTCGGCTTGGCACGCAGAAACTCTGTGGAGTGCGGGGCCTCGCACGCTCGGCATTTGAGATTTGAAATTTGAAATTTGAAATTTGAAATGCTGCGTCAGCGAGCCAGGATATCCGGCAGATTGTTCTTCGCATGTTCCTCCGCCGTGGGCACAACGCGCAACTTGTCTTCAGGCAGCAGGGGCTAGCGGTCTGTTGATTTAATACCAACCCGAAGCGCCAGCGAGGC
>JANOUN010000035.1:0-2410 GCA_031416875.1 Planctomycetota bacterium
TCCGCGCGGTCAGATTTGAGGTTTTGTGAGCGGCAAGGCGCTAGCCGCCGGTGCTGACCGATTGCACAACCCTCGGCTAGCGGTCGGTTGATTTAGTGATTTATGTAGTTTCTCACGCTTTCCCAAAATGGTGCGTTGCGCTCCGCTTCACGCACCCTACGATTAAATCAACACGTCCCTCAGTCTTGGCCGCGCGGAGTTTAATGAGGACTCAATGTTTTTTGGAAAACCTGACAAGCTGGAAGCTTATCCCACACTGAATTCAACAGCCCGCTTGCCAGGTTCCGCCTTCAGACTCACATGGTCCACAGCTGTTACCCGGGATTTCACAATGGGAATGCCGAAATGATGAGACCGTTTGGACTGGCTTTGAACTTCGTCGCGATGTTTGTGCTGCTTCGAATGACAGTGGCGCAGGACGCGCGGCCGATTACTCAGGCACCTGCGACGCCGCCGGTCGTTTCCGGCGAAAACGTCACGCCAAAATCGCTGCGGGATGATCAAATTGCCGTGAGCGGGCGTTATGCCCGGTTTGAACGCATGTTGACTCAGATGGCCGACATTCTGGGACGTCAGGACCCTGAACGAGCCGACTTGCTGCGCAGAGCCATCGGCAAGGGACGAGAAGGTCGCATCAAGGAAGAGATAGAAAACGTCGTTGCGCTGATTGAATCCGGCGAAATCGGTAATGCGTCGGAGAAGCAGGCTGAAGTCATTGAAAGTCTGCAGGCGTTGCTGCAGCTCCTGCAGAGTGAAGATCGACGCAGCGCAGTGGAACGCGAACGCGATCGTCTGAACGGGCTGCTCAAAGACGTGCGCGGTGTGCTGGCCGAACAGCGCTCCGCCCGCGCCGCGACTCAAAATTCTCCCGCGCCATCCAGCGCCGCTCCGGGACAGCAGAAAGCCCTCAGCGAAACCGACAAACTGCTCGAATCTATGCGTGAGCATGATGATCAGGAATCAAAGGACGGCAAGGACAGTCAGGCCGAAGGTAAAGACGGAGACGACAAAGACAAGGGCGCTAAAGAGAGCGATCCGAAAGAGGGCAAGCCAGAAGACGGCGCACAGGATCCGAAGGACGGGGATCCCAAAGACAATGAATCGGAGAAAGGGGACCCAAAGCAGTCGGACACGCCACCGAAGGGATCGCCTGACAAGGGAAAGCCGTCACCGTCAGACCAGAAGTCGGAAAGCGAAGGAAAACCGGGCGATCAGAAATCGAGCGGCAAGCAGTCGGGCCAGCAGAAGGCGGACAAGAACAAGCAGACTCCGGGTCGTGAGCAGCTGGAAAAAGCGCGCGAGGAAATGGAACGCGCGCTGGAGGAATTGAAGGATCAGAATCGCGAAGAAGCTCTCAAGAATGAAGACAACGCGATTGAAGAACTGCATCAAGCGGCGGAAAAACTGGAAGCGATGCTGCGTCAGTTGCGTGAAGAAGAAAAGGAAATGATGCTGGCGTCGCTGGAAGCCCGGTTCCAGCGCATGCTGCAGGCGGAAACTGCGATCCATGAAGGCACGGTTGGTGTCGCTGTCACTCCGCAGAAGGACTGGCTGGATCTGAACTATGGTCGTTGCCGCGAGCTGTCTCAGCAGCAGTCGGAGTTGACTCAGGAGTGTGCCCAGACCGTCAATCTGTTGCGGGAAGAGGGGACATCGGTCGCCATCGTCATCGCGGTGGAAGACATCGAAGCGGACATGCATTCCGTAAGTGGCTGGATGCAGGAATACAAAGTTGGTGAACTGACGCAGTCGGTTCAAAAGGACATTCTGGAATCTCTGAAGCAACTGATTGAGACGACTCAAAAAGAAATGCAGCTGATGAAGGAACAGCAGAAGCAGCAACAGCAACAAAGCGATCCGAGTCAGGAAAAGCCCGGTCTGGTGGAACTGATGGCCGAGATTCGCGTGCTTCGATCACTGCAATTGCAGGTGAATCGTCGGACCAAACAGGTCGATGGGCTGTTGCAGTCGACGACGACCGATGACCTTCCTGCGTTGCGAAAACAACTGCACGATCTGGCCGTCCGCCAGAATCGGCTGATCGAATCAGCGAAGGAACTGGCAAAACAGGCCAGGTAAAGCGGGACGGTCTTCCCGCAGGATGGAAATTCATGTCCGTCAGATGGCCAAAAACGCTCTCGAATCAAGAATTCCTTGGCCCCGCCGGAAACTCTTGCCATGCGGGAATTTTGGGCGAAGACTCGGACATCATGGTCAATGGCGTGGACTTAAGGCGAGCGGCAGGAAGTTTCTTACCAAAGTTGTAGCTGAATTCGCAAGAATTCAGTTGTTCGAGCAAGAGGACCGAATTCTTGCGAATTCAGCTACGGTAGATTCATTTCTGCCGCTCGCCTTATACGCGATTGCAATTCTTTTAAAACACGAGCGATTCGACGCCGTTGGTACGCTG
>JANOUN010000036.1:0-4560 GCA_031416875.1 Planctomycetota bacterium
GCTTCCGACGCCCCGGCATCAAAGAAATGAGTATGCCGTCTGTGCCGCGAAAGCCGATAGCAACTGGCAGAGACGCATTTTGGGGTTAACCGAAAGGAAGCGGTTACCATGGATGGTGACGGGCTTCCTGTGAATTTGGACCCCAAATCGAGATGGTCGGCTGATCAGTTGCAGCGCAGGATGCGGCGTGACTGATCGGCTCCATTTCAATCTGTATCCGCAGTCACTTCGAATCGAAGTTGATGCGTCAGAATGGATTCTGATACAAAGGAACACGACGACATGAAGTTGCCAGCTCTCTCACTCTTCCGTGCGACCTGCTTCGTAGTCGCCCTTCCCATTTTCTTTGTGGATGTCCAGGCACAGCTGGTTCCCGGAACGGGAATGAAGCTGCAGCAGGTCGGTGACGACTTTGAAGATGAAACATGGGAGTGGGTTCCGAACGGCAACAAAGCCAGCAAGGAACAGGACGAACAGGTTCGTTCCCCAACCGGCTTCTCCAACAACAAACGCTGGTTCGAAAGTCCCAAACGGGGCATGCCCGACCATATCGTACGCGTAGCAACTCCAGCGGGCGGTATTGCCGGCAGCAACGGATCGCTCAAGATTCAGACGCTGAATTCCGGCGTTCCCGGCCAGCACAGCCGACAGATGGAACAGGATGACCTGGTGATGTCGTGCTCATCCAGGATCGGGGCGATTTCCGCAAGTCGCAATCCGAGCTGCACTTGCCGCATCTTTTTGCCACCGTTCGACAAATGGGAAGATCGCTCCGGGACTCACTTTGGATACCGGATTGATACAAAGACCACAATTACAGAGAGCAAAAAGAAGTTCCTGTTTTCAACGACCAGCAAGAAACAGGAAGAGTACTGGCCGGGCTACTTCATTGAATTCCACAGCAGTCATGACGGACGGTTCCCGGAAGACGGGGCGATGCTGCTGATTCGTGGCGACAATCTGGGTCATGAAGTCAAGAGTCTGAAGTTGTCTCCCGGATGGTGGACGCTCGGAATGTCAGTGTCCGGCGACGGACGGGTGCATTTCTATGGCAAACAGGGAGTGCGCGATCTCACCTCGGCCGACCATCTGTATTCCAGCTTTCCCTATGGCTACAAAGCCGAATACTTTGCGACGCACTTCTTTAACAGCTGCAATATGAACGACGGAAAAACCTGGTCCACACCAATCATTATTGATGACCCGTCCGTATTCTCGATGCGATAACCGCTGCTGCACCACCAGTTGACCTGCGACCACACACGCAACAGGTTGACACACGTTGAGGAGCCTGTCCGAAAATCTGAAGCGATCGTACCATAGTAACTCCTCCACTATGTGACGACCCGATGTTCCGGGGCTGGTATGTGCAAACATGCCAGCCCCGGTTCTGTTTGGACCTGTCTCAACAGGAATGGCAGACCGTCGCTGTTCCGCAATCCTTATCGCTTCTTCGCCGCAATCCAGGCCGTCCGTCAGTTCCATGGACAACGCAATCTGCAGATGGTGACCAGTTGCTTCCGGATCTGTGCCGGGACTCGCTGCATCACGATTTTCGGATGCAACATCCGTGCGTGGATTCCCTGCCGCATCAGAGCCATTGTGCGCGCCGTATAGAGCGGGAATGCTTTCAGTCGCGCGATCCAGTCTTCGTAGTCCCGCAGCGTATCAAACTGCAGTACATCCACGGTCGTGTCTTTATCCTGGATCCCGCCGCGCTGATTGACCGGGAGCAGATGCAGTTGAAACCGCTGTTCGCTGATCTCGGCTGCATACTGATACTCAAAGAGTCGTGCGTTGAGATTGTCGTCAGCTGAAAACGCCGATCTGTCCAGTGCCTTCATGGCCGCCAGCACCTGCCGCGTTTTTGCCTGAGACGCACGAATTGCGGTCAGCGAAGTATCGGGCCAGAGCCTGTTGTAGCGCCGATCGCCCAGTTGCGATGCCTGAGTCGGATTTTCCTTTAAC
Organism: Planctomycetota bacterium; assembly: GCA_031416875.1. Classification (GTDB taxonomy): domain Bacteria; phylum Planctomycetota; class Planctomycetia; order Planctomycetales; family Planctomycetaceae; genus SXXK01. The sequence goes on from JANOUN010000036.1 coordinate 1,969, forward strand.
GTCCGCTGCCATTCTTCGTCAAAGATCCGATGCAGTTCGGTCGCTGCGTCCGCAGGACGCGTCGCGGTGTCTGTCGAAGAAGCTGCCACAACCTGAAATGCCTGGACCACATGGGGATGGTACAGCCCCGCACAGAGACAAAGAATGCCGATTTTCTGTACACAGAAGATTCGCATGCACGTTGGATGTCTGTCGGGACTGTTTCCGCCCATGATCGCGTCTACTGTTTCGCGTTGCCGTCGGGCTTTGTCCAGATGGTCAGACGGACTTTCATGCCTTTTTTCAGCGGCGTGCCTGCAGGAGGATCCTGTGACTGAACGGTGAAGACATCTTCATCTTTCTCCGCAGCCGGGCCCGCTTCCAGAATGATATTATTGGCCTCCGGATTCTGCTTGACACGTTTCAGCCCCTGGCGTTCCAGTTGAATCACGGCATCAGCATGCGACATGCCCTGGACGTTGACGAGTACTGGATGTGCAGCCTTAGGCGGCACGGCCTGTTGAGCATCAGGCTGCGTTTTCGGATCTGCCGGATCGTTTTCTGCGACCTGATCTGGCGCTCCGCCGTCCTGCACATTGACATTGAAACCCCGCAGATCCGGCGTGAATCGTGTCTTCGGGTCCTGCTTGTCGAAGAAGGCGTCGAGGAACTTGTTCTCATTCACTTTCAAGTTCGAAAAACTATAGACCGTGATTTTCGTCCCGGCGGGATCGACTAACTGCACCGCGTCCGGAAGAAATGTCTTCAGATTCAGGATCACATCGGCACTGGCCCAGTTCCCCGCATCCTGAGGAAGTCGAGGCTCAATGTGCAGATAAGCGCGCCCGCTTGCGGGAACAATCGGACGCATCAGAGACATCGCAAATCTGCGTTTTGCTTTGTCCGGGGGCATACCGAACAGAAATGGCAGCGGGCTGTCCATGATGTTCTTGCCCTGCATGTCAGCTGGTAATTGAGCCACACGCGCTTGTTTCTGTGCGACGTCCATTTCATAGACGCGCAGACCATCGCAGGACCAGCATTCTTCCTGATCCGATTTCAATTCGAATGGCTTGCTGTCTTTTCGTTTTTTAGTCGGCACTTCACCACTGGCGCGCTGATTCAGCATCTTTTCAGTGATCTCGACGGGCGTGATATTGATGCGGCCTTTGTCGGGCGTCTCAAAGTAAAATCGCCCCTGCGAAAGCTTCTCGACTTCGTACGTCATGTCGTAGACCCGACGCAGATGTTCGCCTTCCAGACGCTCAATCTTTTCACTCGCAGCTGCCCAGTCACGGAGCAACTGTTCAAGCTCCGGAGGCAGCGGTTTAGGATTCTGATCGAGTTGCTGATTCTTGAACTCGACCTGCGCGCGGGACGGTGAATCATCCGCCTCTTGAGTCCGGGAGACCGGTGCAACAGGACGCTTTGCAGGCGGTTTTGATTGCGCCTGAACAGCAGATGAGCAACAGCAGACAGTAACGACGGTAATGGCAGCGATGAAGCGCACCATCGGACTCCTTCCGATGAGAGAACATGTCTGCTCCAATGAGCAGAATCGTTGTCAAACACGCTGACTGAAGATGACTTAAAAGCCCCGGCTTCCTGCCGAATCCTTAAGTCCGGATCACATTTAATGACAAGCCTAAGCCTGCCCGCCACGAATCCGCCTCAGTGAGGACAGCCTTATAGCGGTTTCCATAAAATGGCTCCAGACCGGTTTTGTCGTGTATTTCAGCCGATCCGCCGGACTCCGCGTTCCTGCGAGATTCGCTCTGAAAGCTTCAAATCAGCACGAACGAAAGAATCAACGGCATTTTGCTTTCGTCAACTTCGATCTGCGAAGTTTTTCGAAACTCATCGCGCCTGAAGAAACGAAATGCGGCGATTTCTGCCGCAGTGTTCAGCCCTTATCTCACGCGCAGGTGATAGTGGTAACTGCCGTTTCTGTAAACGTTCAGATGGCGGTGAACTCTGTGCCCGTAACCGTAGGCAGGTACAGAATAGGTCGGCACTGCATAAACTGGCGCTGCATAAACGGGTGCCGCATACACTGCCGCTGGAGCGTAGTAAGCCGGGCGCATCGGAACGAGCGGGGCGTAGTAGCTCGTCGAATAGGAAACCGTCGTCACGGGCACCTGCGTGACTGCATACGTCACGGTCGGCACAACATACGCTGGCTGATACACCATCACCGACGCCACATAAACAGGACTTGGGTAATGATGAAAGAAGTGACCAGCGTTCGCCGTTCCCATCGCGCCAGCAAACGCCAGCACGCAGAAAATCAAGTGTCGAGCCATGGTTCGTGTCCTCAAAGGCACCCCTCCCGTCGTATTCCGCCGATCATCCCAACAGTAAGATGAGCAGTAAATAGGAGGGCTGGGTAGTGTTCACGGATTGTATCAACCCAGCGACTTCAGGGAAGCGAAAGAGGAATTCCACGCGACGACTTTTCGGTTTTGTGTATTTCGCTGAGGGTCCAATACACGCTTGGCACGCCGAAACCGATTCGCCGACATGCGAACCAGGAGTCTGTCCCGATACACCAAATTTGTGAGCCGCAAGGCGCTAGCGGTCTGTTGATTTAATACCAACCCGAAGCGCCAGCGA
>JANOUN010000037.1:0-8863 GCA_031416875.1 Planctomycetota bacterium
AAACCCTTGAGCTTTTCAGCTAACAAAACACCAGTGTTGCTGCCACACGGCAGCCTTCCAAACGCTGAATTTGAAGACTCGGATTTCGCCCGAACTTGCATCAAGAAAAGATGGATGTGGCAGAATCACTCAGGATCGGACGCGATCGTCTTCATGAATGCTCGTGACCCACACCAATTGGTTCGAACGACTTTTGGAGTCGATCTCAAACTCAGATTTGGTGACCCTACCCACATGAGAGCGCAATAGCAACCCCATAATGCGATCCTTGACGAATTCATGGACGAATTTCGGACTTTCGGCAACGGCATCCCGCTGTTTTTGCGGTTTTCCTCGTTTCCGGCATCCAGAGTCGGCAGTTCTCATGGCCTCGAACAGCGTGCTTCAGGTTCCGCTTGAGAACGGTTCATACGTGACAGCAGGCGGCATTTCCGGAGTCTGTTCCTCGCGACGATGCTGATCAGTCTGACTCCAGCAACAGCACCGACGTGTCGTCGTGGCGTCCGGAGCCCTGAGTGAATGCGTAGGAATCAGAAAACAGGCGATCCAGACACTCCTGTGCCGGTTTTGTCCGATTATCCTGCATCGTCTGCTGCAATCCGCTGATACCAAACTCCGCATGGTCGCCGCGTGAGTTCCCCGGAAACGCTTCGATCAGGCCATCGGTGTACAGCAGCAGTCGTGAGTTCGGAGGAATGACGGTTCGATTGTTCACGTATCCTCCGAGTTCAAACAATCCGATCGGCAGGCCCGATGACACTTCCGCATCGGCGATTTCTCCGATCTCGCCGGTATCCAGATTGTGCAGAATTGGCATCTGATGGCCAGCGCTGGCCCACAACAGCTCCCGCGTGGCTGGGTCGAACACACCGTACAACATGGTGATGAACCCACCCTCGCCGCTTACTACACTCTGTTTGCACAGATGTTCGTTAATGTGCTGAACCAGCTTCGCTGCATCCAAATATTCGTCGAATCGAATCATGCGGATCAGAGTATGCATCGTAAAGATCGACATGCACGCCTTCATGCCATGCCCAGAAGCGTCGCCCACGAGGAGCACAATGCGGTGGTCCGGCAGAGTGAATGCTTCGTAATAGTCGCCGCCAGCCATTGTCACCGGCTTGCTCCCAATCACCCGAATCTGAGATGACTCATACTTCGCCACAATTCTGAAGCCGTCAGGAGTCTCTATGTTTTTTGAGATGATCGATTCCTGCAGTTCGCGCACCGACTGCACTTCTTTTCGCAGCTGCGCAGAGATCAGACGTTCGCGTTCTGTTTCCACCTGCTTTACGGCTGCCTCGAGAATAGCCAGGACCAGAAACAGAAAGTCACAGTTGTCGTCACGAATCACGTAGCTGCGAAGCCCGGCCGCGATGAACCGCGCAATTCGATAGACCTCGTTTTGCAGGCAGGCGGCCACCACCGGACACTCTGGACGCTTCTCAAGGATCTTCTCAAATAATTCGAAGGCTGGATCGTGGTCCGGATGAGATGACGCCATCAGAATGACATCGAATGGCTGCGGCGAGTTGATGAGCAACTGAAACTGTTCCGGGCTGGCCGTGGCCACGACCGCGTTGTCTCCCACACCCAGATACATCTTCAGCAGTTCAATTTGAGGCTCATTGTCCCAGCTCACCAGAATTCGCATGTTTCGTCTCATGACAGATATTCAGGATTGGCCCGCTGCGGGAGGATAGCAAAAAACAGCGATCGCACATCTCACCCGGAAAGCGGTGTAATGTTCAGCCGCATAGAAGATGCGCCATGCTCGGATACCTGCAGGCAGACGATTTCGGTCACAGACATGGGCACATTGCGAAAAGTCAGGAAAGTCGATGCAACCGGCAAACGGTGCAGGTGATGTTCATTCGATTCGCGTTGCCATTCTGCAACGTGCGTCTCTCAGGATCGCCGTGACGTAGCGTTGCCACGTTACCACGACGTAATTCCGGGCCAGCGTGTCGATCAGGAAACTGCACACAGAAGTGGCACTGATGCCACTTCACTACGCCGAATTTCATTCATGAAGCCGCTTAGAGAACTGTTGAAACACTCTTCGATCTATGCCGTCGGTCAGATTCTGACTCGACTGGTGTCGGTTCTGCTGCTGCCATTGTATACGAACTGTCTGTCGCCCGCGGACTATGGAGTTGTCGGGATTCTCGATACGACGGCTGCAATTCTGGCATTGATGATCGGCGGTGGCATGGTCGCCGCAGTGACGCGGTTTCACTTCGAACGACCGTCTGAAAAAGATCACGATCGAACGTGGTGGACCGGTCTGACATGGGTCACATTTGCCTCCGTTGTCGTGCTCACTCCCTTGTGGATTGGCCGACACGCGCTTGTCAGCGTGACGCTGCCGCACAGTGTGAACAACGGCGAATGGCTGTATACGCTCACGCTGGCAACCATCCTCGTTCAGCTGATTGGTCAACTGGTCGATGGTTATCTGCGCGTCCTGAAATGGTCGGGCGTGTTTGTCATAATCTCACTGGGCCGCCTGCTGGTGAACGTCTGCCTGAACGTCTGGTTCCTTGTGGGAATGAAGTATGGCGTGGAAGGATTACTGCTGGGGAATCTGCTCGCGTCCATCATTTACACATTGGTACTGCTGAGTGTTTTTGTCTGCACACGCGGGCCTTATCAGTTTAGTTTTTCACTGGCGAAGCAATTGCTGCGCTTCAGCGCGCCGCTGATGGTGACCGCGTTTCTGGCGATGCTGATGCACGAAGCAAATCGCTATCTTCTGGTGTACCTTGTGAGTGCCAGCGATCTGGGTGTCTACGCCTTTGCACACAAGATCGGCTTTGCGGTCAACACGTTGTGCCTGCTGCCGTTCTCCTCAATCTGGCAGGTCGCGATTTATGACATTAATCGTCAGAAGAACGCCGATGAAGTGTTCACTCAGGTCTTCGGCTGGTTTGTTTCCGGTCTGGGGATTCTGCTGCTGGGAGCGGCTCTGACGGTCCATCCTGTTCTGCCGCTGTTGACCCCGGAAGCCTTTGGCCCGGCGATCGAACTGATTGCCGTGCTGCTGCTGGCACTGTATGTTTATGGCCTGCAGATTCAGTTTGAAGTGCCGGCATTGCTGGCGAAACGAACAGGACTGCTCGTGCCGGGGAGCATCGCGGGTGTGATCACGAATGTGACATTCAACTCGATGCTGGTTCCGAGTCTGGGTCTGTGGGGTGCGGCATGGTCCGGTGTCGCCACATACTCCGCTTACTCGTTTACGACGCTGTTTCTGTGTCGCAAAGTGCGTCCGCTGGCATATCCGTGGCGTCAGAGTCTGGGCGCAGCGGTCGGCTTCTGCATCAGCTATATCGGCGTCCGATTTTATCTGTTTCCGCATCTGGGATTTATTGGTCAACTCCTGGCATCAATTGTCTGCTGTGGAATCTGGGCGACCCTGTTGCTGGGAAAAGATGGCATCCGCTGGTGGCGATCGCGGCATCGTCAGGCCGCATCGCAAACGGACCTTGAACATCCTCATGCGGAAATGCAAGCGTCCACCAAAGGCGGATTTCGCAAGCTGGCGAAGAGTCTCCTGCAATTTATCTGCATCGCGGTCATGTTGCCGTCAGTCCTGTGCTACCGCCTGCACGCAATCGTGCTGGGGAGCGAACGCGCGTTTTCAGGCTGGTCACAACTGTTGAGTCTGATGCCCGGATTGATCGGCATCCATCTGCGAAACGCCTTCTTCCGTTTTGCGATGCAAGAGTGTTCAGGCGATTGCCATATCGGATTCGGTACAGTCTTTTCTGATGCGGATGTCTCCATAGGCGCGGGAGTCTACATCGGAAACTATTGCTCCATCGGTGAAGTGACGATCGAAAAAGATGTGCTGATTGCGTCGCATGTATCGATCATGAACGGTTGCCATCAGCACGGAACGGCACTCCTGGACGTGCCGATTCGCGACCAGGTCGGTCGTTATCAACCTGTCACAATCGGACAGAATACTTGGTTGGGTGAACGAGCGATCGTGGCCGCCAGCGTTGGCCGACACTGCATCATCGGCGCTGGCTCCCTCGTCCTGCACCCCGTGCCTGACTACTGCATCGCTGTCGGTGCCCCCGCCAGGATTCTGCGCGACAGACGATCCGAAAAAGGTTCTCGGGATCAGGCTGGCTACGTCCTGGATCGCGTCGATACGGCTTTGGCAGAATTGCAGCAGATCGTGCACGACTAACAGTTCGCGAGAATTTCAGCGCCGCGTCCCCAATCCGCACTGCACTCAGCGCCGCTGTTTTACTATCCTCGCGCGAAGAACGGGCCTTGAGCCATTCAACCCCGCACGCCGCATACTTTCGCCCCGAGACGGAACGATGGAAATCAGGTTCTACAACACGCTCACCAACACCACCGAGGCATTTCAGCCGGTCGAATCGGATTGCGTGCGAATGTACAGCTGCGGACCGACGGTCTACGACTTTGCACACATCGGAAACTTCCGCTCGTTCCTGTTCGCCGACGTGATTCGCCGTACGCTGGAATTCTTCGGCCACAAAGTTCATCACGTCATGAACATCACGGACGTCGGTCACATGACCGACGACGCGAGTGCCGACGGAGCTGGCGAAGACAAGATGCAGGCCGCTGCACGACGCGTAAAAGAAGACAAGAAGTCCGGCAGGGTTCCGGAAGGAGCCGTCCAGAATCCCGACGATCCGTATCAGATCGCGAAGTTCTATACCGACGCATTTCTGCAGGACGCGCAGACTCTGGGCGTCAAGGTCGCGTTCGAATCCGACAACATTCTGCACGCAACTCAGCATATCGACACGATGCAGGAGATGATCGCGCAGTTGATCGCCAACGGTCACGCTTATGTCGGACTGGACGGCGTCGTGTATTACAGCGTCGAAAGTTTTCCGAGCTACGGCCGACTGAGCGGTAATACACTCGACCGACTGCTCACCGGCGCCGGTGGCCGCATCAGCGATGCGAACCAGGCCCACAAACGGCATCCGGCGGACTTTATGCTCTGGAAGGCCGACAGTTCTCACATCATGAAGTGGGATTCTCCGTGGGGTGTGGGTTATCCCGGCTGGCATATTGAATGTTCGTGCATGGCGCGTAAACGTTTGGGGCGCGACGTCATCGATATTCACACCGGCGGCGAAGACCTTATCTTCCCGCATCACGAGTGTGAGATCGCTCAAACCTGCGGTGCCACGGGTAAGGACACGTTCGCTCGATTCTGGATGCATGCCCGCTTCCTGATGGTGGAAGGCGAAAAAATGTCCAAGAGCAAAGGGAATTTCTGGACGGTGCGAGACGTACTCGAAGGTCGCGCGACGGGGACTCAGGTACACCCGGCTGTGCTGCGACTGGAACTTATCAAGTCGCATTACCGCGCCAACATGAACTTCACCAGGAAGGGACTGCTGGATTCTGCCGGGGCGGTGAAGCGCCTGACCGAATTTCGCACGAAGCTGGAAGCGGCGTGTGGAGGCAAGGCGGAATCTGTGGATTTGACTTACCCGATCCTGAAGGAATTTGCTGAAGCGCTCGCTGACGACCTGAATGTCGCGGGTGCTTTGGGTGCGATCCTGCCGTGGGCGTCTTCCACTCCGTCTGATCCGGCTGCCGCTCTGGGTGCTCTCAATCGCATCAACGATGTACTCAGCATCGCTCCGCTCGGGTCAACGTCGTCCGGTGCCGCTCAGGTTTCCGGCGAACACGCGGCGATTGAAGACCTGTGTCGCCAACTGGATGACGCCCGCAAGCGGAAAGATTTTTCTGCCGCTGACAGCCTTCGCGCAGAGATTCAAAAACAAGGCTATGACGTAAAGACGTCGCCGAATGGAACGATAGCCGAAAAGCGACTGGCATGATGCGATCCGCTGTCGCTTGACTCTCTGAGTCGAGTCCTGGCCGATACGCGAGTCAGTTCCGTGGCGGTGGCCTGATGCAGTCGGTGTTTTTACGTGGGGTCAGCTTCCAGCTTGCCATCGCTGGATGGAAACTCAGTGCTGTTCGACGCACCTGACAAGCTGGAAGCTTATCCCACTTTGAGTCAAAAGCATGTTTTTGAGGGGTTGTCGCCACAGCAAGCGGATTCTGACCGCAATTCTCCGACCACGACCTAACGTTTTTTGATCCAAAGCACTGCGTGCTGCGTTTGATCGTGGTATGTTGCCTTGCGATCACTGTTCCGAAGTCGAATCTCTGGTCCTGACGCAGGGGCCAGTCTGTGGGAGATTTTCGTATGTCGAATCCTTCAAATCCATTCCTGAGCCTGGGACGGCGAAGCGCAGGAGCTGGATTGCTCGCTGTGATGCTGCTCTCGGGTTTTGTCGTCGCATTCAGTTGGATGGTGTACTCCAGCTTTCGAATCGATGTCGGCAGTGGCGAAATTGCAGTCCTGACGCACAAGGTCGGCAATGATCTGACCAACGGACAGGAAGTTGCACCAGATGAAACCTTTAAGGGCATTCAGAAGAAAGTCCTCACCGAAGGCCGGTATTTCTACAATCCGTATGCATGGTCATGGGATGTGGTCAAGCAAACGGAAATCATGTCCGGCGAAATGGGTGTGATGATCAGTCTGACGGGCGACGATCTGGGCTATGGGGAATATCTGGCCAAAGTGGATGCGGATGGCGACGCGAAAACCAAAGGAATTATGCCGGGCGTTTTGAATCCCGGCCGCTACCCGGTCAATCCATATCTGTATTCCGTAGAAGTCCACAAGCCGGTGACCATTCCTGCCGGTTTCAAAGGCGTGCTGACCAACCTCGCCGCGCCGCTGGCGGCTGAACCCAACCGATTACTCGTTGACGCTGGCGAACGTGGCGTCCAGGAATTGACACTGGAACCCGGAACGCATTACCGGAGTCCGTATGTCTACCGTGTCGATCTGGTTGATTGTCGCAGTCAGCGATTCAATCTCGGCGAAGAAGGCGACATGGGCTTTCCTTCGAAAGACGGATTCTGGGTCAGTCTGGACGGGATCATCGAGTTCCGTGTGGATCCTGAAAAAGCCTCTGAAGTGTATGTCCTGTTCAATCAGGCCGACAATGGTCCGGCGATTGACGAAGAAATCGTCAAAACGGTAATCATGCCGAACGCCCGCAGCTTTTGTCGCCTGCAGGGATCGAGTTCATCAGGCCGTGAATTTATTCAGGGTGAGACGCGAAAGGAATTTCAGGAGGCCTTTGAAGTTTCCATGCGAGCAGCCTGCCAGCCACTCGGAATCGAAATTATCCAGGCCTTGATCACGCGGATTCGTCCGCCAGAGCAGATCGCTTTGCCAGTGCGAACCCGCGAGATCGCAAAGCAACAGGAACTTCAATACAAGCAGCAGACTCTGCAGCAGGAATCGGAACAGAAACTGGCCATCGGAAAAGCGATGGTCGATCAGAAGCAGGCTCTTGTGGGAGCCGATCAGCTGGTCGTGCAGGTGACGACCCAGGCTATGCAGGAACAGGAAGTTGCTTTGACGAAAGCAAACGAAAACCTGGCGGTCGCACAATTCAAACTGGATGCATCGATCGATGAAGCGGCGGCCATTGAAGCACGCGGCAAAGCGGCAGCGGATGTCGTGCGTTTTGACAACGAAGCGGAAGCGGCGGGCTGGAAGAAAGCCGTCGAAGCCTTCGACGGTGACGGCAAAGGGTTTGCTCAGTATGTGATGTTCCAGAAACTGTCGTCGTCTTATCGTCGCATCATGGTGAATACAGCCGACAGCCCGATCATGAAGATCTTCGAGTCATTCAATGATACGACATCAGTCGCTGACTCGCCGACCGCGACGGGACCATCGACACCTGCTTCGTCAGCAGCGGAACTAGTGATTGCTCCAGAACCAGCCAGGACTGCACCAGCGCAAACGCCGACTGAATCGACTCCGGTTGACGCGACTGTCACGGAAAGTGCGCCGCTGCCAGAACCGGCATCAGCAGAGGCAGCACCTGCAGAACCGGCACCTGCAGAAACACCAGCTCCGGAATCGCCGACTCCAGAAACAACACCGCCAGCAGAAGCGGACCCGGGAACCGAATAACGGCACGTCAGAAGTGCGTCTCGCGCGCGTTCCGTCACAAGTGACTCTGGTTTCAAGTCCCGTAAAGTTTCAAAGGCAGACACTCTTATGAATACATCATCAACCACTCAATGGTCTCGCTATGGTCTGGCAGTTCCCGTCGTCCTTGTGCTGATCTTTGGCCTCGAACTGTTTCAATGGACATTCAACCGGGTTTATGTACCACAGGGAAATAGTCTGGTTCTGCGATACAAGGGACCACCGCTGCCGTTTCTGCCTGGCAATCGACCGGTGGCTCAGCCGGGGCAGTTTGCCATAGTCGATGAGAACGGGCGTCCCCTGGAAATCGGCATCCTCAAAGAAATGCGAGGACCGGGCCGGCATTTTGTCTGGATTGGATGGTGGGAAACGAAATTGATTCCGGACGTGAAAGTCAAGCCGGGGCAGGTCGCGGTCGTGACCAGCAAGATGGGTAAAGATCTGAAGAATGGGCAGTTCCTTGTCGACGGCGATCTGGATGAGACCAACCAGAAGGGCATCCTCCGCAAAGTGTTCGGGCCGGGCACGTATCGCATCAATGACTATGCTTACAACGTGAAGGTCATTGAAGAAGAAACGATCAAAGACGGCGTGCAGGTCAAACATGCGGGCTGGGTATCAATCCCGACGGGCTACGTTGGCGTGGTGACGAATCTCACCGACAATCCACTCACAAAAGCAGGACCCGGAATTCAGGACAAGGTCCTGCAGCCCGGACTGTATCCTGTAAATCCTAACGAGCAGCACGTGGACATCGTGGGCATTGGCTTTACGGAAAAATCGGTGAAGTCGAATTTGAAGAGTGTCGATGGAATTCCAATC
>JANOUN010000038.1:0-5574 GCA_031416875.1 Planctomycetota bacterium
GGGGATTGAGCCAGCGACCTCTGCGTCCGCCAGCTCGTTGGCGGTCTTCAAGTGCAGCCGTGCGGCATCGGCATTGCCGAGGTGATGTTCGGTCAGGGCCAGAAAGTAGTGCGTGTAGGTCTTCGATGTGTTTTCGCTGCCAGCATGGTTGATGATCCCTTCAAGATATGGCTTCGCTTCGGCATACAGCCCGGCCCGCATCAGGATGGCTCCCAGACCATTGAGGAATTGCGGATTTGCCGGTTCGGCCTCAACAGCAGCCCGGCCGTGTGCAATAGCGTCGGCGTAGTTCTCAATCGCATTCGGAGCGAGAGCACAGGTCCAGGCGGCAGAAAAGTGCGTCTTGATGGATTGCTCTGAGTCGTTGAATTTTTTCAGCATCCGCGCGCAAACATCGACATATCGACTGTCGTGCTCCGCAGCCAACAGCAGCGCAAGATTATAATAATAAACAACGTTCCGATCGCCTTTTCGATCAAGCAGCATCATGCCATGCTGCGTCGCCAATGGAAAATTCTCCGCCTCGCATGCGGACTGAAAATCATTGAGAATCCGACGAGTGATGCGTTCTTGAAAACTCTTCGAGTCCGCGAACGCTGAACCGGCAGCCGTATCCCAGATTCTAATCGTGCCGGACTTCTCCTGGGCGGCGAGCATCTTCCCATCCGGTGACCACTCGACATGAATCACCGCACCGTTGCATGGAAGTATGAGTACGGTTTCGCCTGACGTGCTATCCCAGACCTTGACCGTCTGGTCCTCTCCTCCCGATGCAATCCTAGTCCCATCAGGATGCCAACTCAGTGAGGTCACCGCCGCGCGATGAATTTGGCGACTGACCAGTCTGCGTTGGTGTTGAGAATCGAAGATTTCACAGGTGCCATCGAGCGTAGCTGCTACGATTTGGTGAGAATCGGCACTCCATGCGACTGCAGACGCCGCTACTCGATGTCGCCCAACCTGTGTGTGTGAAATGTCCGCGCCGCTCGCGGGATCGACGAGATGCAGCCATCCCGCCGCTCCTAGACCTCCGCCGTCCGACTTCAATCCACGACCAACGATAGCGATCACTTTTCCGTCCGGAGCCCACGCCATTTGCTCCACACTAATGAAGTACTCGGCTCCGAGTGTTCTCTCCTTCCCTGCGGGCAGGTCAAATACTATTGTCCGCGCGTACCACCCTAGGTTGATGGCGATCTTTGTCGAATCATCATTGATACAGTTTGGACGATTTTCTCCCTCAAAACGGATTTCAGGTATCACTTCCGTGACATTGTTCTTTGCGTCAATCGTCAGGAGATTCAATTTGGTTTGCCCACCTTCTTTGTTGGCACGAAACGCCAAATTCCTGCCACGCAGCCCCCATGAACTGTTCGCGTTCGGTAAATCGATAGTCCGCTCGATCTTCCCGGTGCGAGGATCGCGATCGACCGCAGACGCGGGGAGAGAGATTGTCTGAATCAAATCATTCGCCGTCCATGCGAAGTGATTGCCCATTTCCGCGGCGTGGGAGTCAAGTTCGAAATGCTGCTTTCGATGGGACACCTGCCAGATGTTGACAACGCCGTCAATGCCTGCGGAGGCAATACGTTCCGAGTCGGGATGCCAGGCGACTTCGTCAACTATGCCAGAATGACCGGAAAACGTGTTGCTGAGCGACCAATCGCCCGTATTCCAGATCTTGACGAATCCATCCGCGCCGCACGACGCCAACCGTTCTCCGTTACCACTCCATTGAAGGTGGTTAAGTTTACCAGTGTGTGCAGTGAAACGTGATTGTTCCGTGAAATCGTCCGCATTCGTAATAACGCATTCACCCGCCGTCGTGCCGATTGCAAGCAGGTTGCGACTCGGGTGCCAGTGGGCGGTACGCAGATCAGTGTCGCGTGTCTGATGAACCAATTTCAGCGTTTCCGATTCATAGATGTCAACGAGACCGTTTTCACAGGCGACGGCGACGAGACTGTCATCGAAGTTCCATACGGTGGATAGTATGTTAGATGGGAGGTTCGTCCTTGCGTGAATTCGCCACTGACCGTCAACTCTGTTCCAGATGACAAAATTCCGATCGTCTCTATTCAGTTTCACGTCCAGGTTTGGAATCGTACCAACTGCCATTCGGCTGCCATCGTGACTCCAAATGACAGACCAGACCGAGCTGGTATTCGCATCGAGTATCTCGACCGTACCTGATTCCTCATCCCAAATTCGAACAACGCCTTCATCCGCAAGACTTCCATAGGCGAGTTGGTGACTCTCTGGATGCCAATTCACACCGCGCTTCAGAGTTGCACCATCGCGAAATCGATGAACTTCTCCCCCAGTCTCGGCATCCCAAATGGCTGCAGAACCGTCAAACGAAGCCGTCGCGATTCGTTTTCCATCAGGGCTCCAGTCAATTGATGCGATCTGCGATTCATGTGCTTGCCAGCTGAGCAGACTCTGATTTTCCTGGTCAAGGAGGTAATACCATTCCCATGACCGGAAATCGTTTTCAGTGTCTATGGGATATTGACGTAACAGAGAATCAAGTGCCTCGGAGTGTGATCCACTGTTCAATTGCCACGCAGCCAGACGTACATCGGAAAAATATAACGCTTGCTCCGCTCGCTTGCGTTGAGCGCTTTCGCGAACGTTCGACTTCCGTATTTCTGTTGCTGCGAGTTCCGCTTTTATCGCGAGGTCATTGGCATTGTCGGCCTGTTCTTCCGCGTCTGTCTGTGCGGCCTTCGCATGTTCTGCCGCCTCGCTTGCCGTGGCTGCATACCAAAGACTAACCTCCGTTCCTCCAATCATCGTGACGAGCAGCAGCGAGGCCGTGGTGAGCAATCCCCGGTTCCGCTTTGTGAGTTTTTGCAATCTATAGGCCAGTGTCGGCGGACACGCCTGAACTTGTTCATCACTGAGGTAACGCTCCACATCGGCCGCAAACGCACTGGCGGATTCGTAGCGGCGGGTGCGGTCTTTTTCCAGCGCCTTCATCACGATCCAGTCGAGTTCGCCGCGAAGTTGCTGGCTGAGCTTACGCGGCTCAGATTGACGGCACATGGCGATTGTGGATGAAGCGGCGGCATTGAGTGTGCTGAAGCGCGTGCTCGGACGCGGGGGATCGACTTCCTGAATGATCCGTCGCATCTCCTCATACCCAGCCTGTTTCAACGTCTCTTTCTCAAACGGCGTACACCCCGTCAGCAGCTCATAAAGTAGAACACCGAGCGAATACACGTCGCTGCGCGTATCGACGTCCACACTGCTTTGCCCGGCCTGTTCGGGACTCATGTAAAGCGGGGTACCAACCATCTGGCCCACACCCGTGTACAGGCTGTTTTCCGTCAGCGGTTGCCCGATCGCTTTCGCCACACCAAAGTCGATCACCTTGACCACCGGAATCGTGTCATGCATAGCCACCAGCACATTGCTGGGCTTGAGATCCCGGTGAATGATGCCTTTCTGATGGGCATGCTGAATGGCTCGGCACAACTGAATAAACAATCCCAGACGTTCGCGACTTCCCAGTCTTTGCACATCGCAATGGTCAGTGATCGGGAGTCCCTTCACGATTTCCATCACAAAGTACGGCCGTCCGCTGTCGCTCAGGCCGGCATCCAGCACGCGGGCGATATTGGGATGATCCATCAGAGCCAGCGCCTGCCGCTCAGCCTCAAACCGCGACAGCACTTCCCGCGAATCCATCCCGAGCTTAATCAGCTTCAATGCCACTTTGCGGCGGACCGGCGTATCCTGTTGCGCGATAAAGACGGTCCCCATGCCCCCTTCACCGAGCATCTCTCGCAGCTTATACGGGCCGATCTGTTGTCCGGGTGCATCCCGTGTCTGGGCATTGGATGTTGGCCGAGGGTCTATGATCGTGGCCATGCCGGCCGCCGGTCGGTCGATCAGACTGCCCGCTGCAAAGTAATCGTGGACCATGCTTTGCAGCTCGGCGAGCTGTGCGACGTCACCTTCACAGGCACGCTGCAGGTAGGCTTCCCGGTGACCTTTGTCCTCGATTTCCACAGCGGCGGCCAACAGGCTTTCCAGGCGGGATTCATTGTCTGACATCAAGGCGACTCCTGGCACAATCACAAATGGATACTGACTTCAATGCAAAATCCGCTGCCAAAACGGATCACCCATTTGTGAAAAAAGACGGAATCGACGTCATTTCTCTGATAATCGCCGATACAGCCAAACTCGCGCGGCCGCCCAGTCACGCTTGGCAGTGGGGACGGCGACTGACAGGGCGGCTGCCGCTTCCTCGAGCGTCATCCCCGCAAAAAACCTCAACTTCACCAGTTGCGCTTTGCGAGGCGACTCCACCTCAAGCACGTTCAATGCTTCGTGGATCGCCAGTATGCGGTCGGCTTCCGCGCCGTCCACCGGGATGGTCATGGCAGCGTCATCCAGTTCCAGACGCACTCGACCGCCTCCGCGTCGTTGACTCTTCTTCCGCTGCGCCTGCTCAACGAGAATCCGTCGCATCGCTTCAGCGGCGGCAGCAAAAAAATGCCCACGGTTCTCCCAAGCCTGCTTGGGCTGTCCGCCCACCAGTCGCACATAGGCTTCATGGACCAGAGCCGTCGCCTGCAGCGTCTGACCAGGTGCTTCCGAGGCCATTCGGGCCGCCGCCAGCTTCCGTAATTCGTCGTACACCAACGGCAACAATTGTTCTGCCGCCGACGGATCGCCGGATTCGATTTGGGACAGGATGTTGGTGACGTCGGACATATGGGGGGTCAGTGGAGAAGGGCTACTGAGCCGATTGTACCACGGCGACTACGCAACGCCACCCGAGAGCGGTCTCCAATCTGAAACGCAATCGATGTGGTGAGAAATTTGGGTACGAGGAAACATCGCTGGGACGTTCTCGTGGTTCGTCTGTGCGCAGCACTCTGGACTGCGGCAGCCTGCTGCCGCTTTCAACAGCCAGCCTGCTGGCCGACGTTCGACGTGGCACGAGCCAATTATCACGAGCAATCCCAGAGTGCCGCAGCAGGCTGCGGACACAAAAGCGGCAGCAGGCTGCCGCAGTCCAGGGAGTGAACAAGGAAGACAACTGCAAAGGTGCGTTTTTCGAAAGTCGATTCAAGAGCATCGCGATTCCGGATGAAGAGGCGATGTCGTCGTCGTCGAAGACGGTTTTCTTGTTGAGCAGCGAGGTGCCGTTGAGCCCGCCGCCGCTGCGAAGGTGGCTGATGCGGGCCTTGTAGTTGTCCTTGGCGCTCAAGGCGGGCGAGTCGCCGTCGGTCCATTCCCGCATGATGGCCTGAAGGGCGGCGAGGTTGATAACGCCACCAGTCGCTGAGATCTTCCTGAGATCTTCGGGCAATCGAATCGACTGATGACCGGACAACGGCAGCCTCGGAGGGTTCACACCCTCCGCTCGCCGACGCGAAAGGCCCTTACCGCCGTCGCTTGAACCAGGGGCGACGCATATTCAGTCGTTCGTCCAGCAAGGCACCCAGCCACGAATCCGTCTGATGGTCACCAGACTGGCCGAAGAGTTGATCCACCAGTGCGGTGTGGCCGTGCGGCGTGTCGCTTCGACGTACACCGAGGTTGGCGATGCGGACA
>JANOUN010000039.1:0-1606 GCA_031416875.1 Planctomycetota bacterium
TCCATCGCCGCCAAAGTGGGCCCGGATCACTTCAAAGGCATCGAACTGATCACAGCAGCACAGTTAATCTTCCTCGCCATGCTCTTCGACATGCTCGACGGCAGCGCAGCGCGACTCACGAATCAGACGTCGGATTTCGGCGCGCAACTGGACAGCCTGAGCGATGCGATCAGCTTCGGTGTCGCTCCGGCATTCATCATGCTGCAGCTCGTGCATCCGGATCATCATCTGATGGACACGATTATTACCGCACCGTTCAACTACCATCCACGAATCCTGTGGGCGATTGCGGTGCTGTTCATGGTGTGCGCCATCCTGCGTCTCGCCCGGTTCAATGTCGAAACTGAAGAGGAGGATTCGCATAACCACTTCAGCGGACTGCCGTCGCCAGCGGCCGCGGGTGTCGTCGCTTCGTTCCCGATCGGAGTGAAGGAACTCAAGGAGCAGTTGAGCGCAGAAGGAACTGTCTCATGGGCGCAACCAGCCGCTGATTACCTGCTGCCGGGATTAGTCATTCTGTTACCGCTGATCACGCTGGCGGCAGCAATGCTGATGGTATCCCGCATCCGTTACGCGCATGTGTTCAATCAGATGATTCGCGGACGCCGGAGCCGCAAACAGATTCTGCAGATCGTGTTCGCGATGGTGCTGGTGTTCGTCGTTCGCGAAATGGCGCTTCCCGTGCTGTTTTGCGTCTTCGCGTTTTCCTCGCCGCTGCGCGCATTCTGGGAACGCTCTTACCTGAAGCTGAAGAAAAGCAAAATGACATCGTCAGAAACGAAGGCCGCATGAACCTCAAAGATTACATCCGGTCAGTCCCGGATTTCCCGAAGCCCGGCATCATGTTTCGTGACATCACGCCGCTGCTGAAATCATCCGCTGCCATGAAAGAAGTCATCCGCCGCCTTGCCGAACCTTTTCGCGACGCAGGCATCACCACAATTCTGGCAGCCGAAGCACGAGGCTTTGTGTTTGGCGCACCGCTGGCAATGGAACTTGAGGCAGCCTTCGTGCCGGTCCGCAAGCCGGGAAAACTGCCCTGGGAAACACACAAATTCAGTTACGATCTGGAGTACGGTTCGGACTCGCTGGAGATCCACAGTGACGCCATCGGAGCAGGTGACCGTGTGCTGCTGGTCGATGATTTGCTCGCCACCGGCGGCACCATCGAAGCCTGCATGAAGCTGGCTCAACGCCAGAACGCAGACGTCATCGGCGCAGCATTTGTCATTGAGCTGGCGTTTCTGAAAGCCCGCCAGCGCCTGGAGTCTCTCCGTATCAACAGTCTGATTGCGTATGAAACGGAAGACCCTGACGAATAGGCGAACGGTCGAACAACGGGCCAGTGCTCGTTTGACCAGCGAGGGCCGTCGTGCTTCAGTAACTGTCCAAAAACGACGACGATTGCTGATGCCAGCCTTGAGAATGACAGCCGCGTATCAAACGGGTATGCTGACGTCGTGTTCACGTTCTCTCGTGGCTTCCGTGATTCGCAGAACGGTCACAGCGAAGTCAAACATCACAGCGAAGAGGAGTACGGTGTCATGGTCATTCATTCGGACTCGAAGTGTGTTCGATGGCTGCTGCTCCTGGGAATCCTGTCGGC
>JANOUN010000040.1:0-2035 GCA_031416875.1 Planctomycetota bacterium
CATGCGGAAACGAGGCGGAGCATTACGCCAGGATGTGCTGATTTACTGCCAGAAAGCACTTGAACTGTTTGCCCCGATGCCACCCGAGAAAGTACAGGCCATTGCTTTTGAAATTGCAGTCCTGGGACAAAATGGATTGGATATCAACAACTCCGACAAGAAGTACCGCCTGAAGGAACTCCCCGGCGAATTCAGCGGACTGAAGTTGTGTTCGTTCTTGTACGTCGCCTCCCAGCAAATTGCTCCAGGCACTGATGTGGGAATCGATTTCTCGCGTGAATACGAAGCGGCGACGGCGATGCGAGGTTAACGGAAAATCGTCGGTGCATTGATCTGAACTGGGTACGTCGTAAGCATTTACAATCGTTGCTGATCAGCGATGAATCGCCTGATTCAGCTTCGGGATGTCGTAGATCGTCACAATGCCGAGAAGTGCTTCCGCTGGCCGACCATTCTGAGTGATGAGGATTGCTTCCAGTCGTTTCCCTCGACACAGAAAATCATCGAACGCAGCCAGTCCATCGGCCACCGTCGCTGTTCTCGCAAGAAATGTATGGTTGTCGTGATCCTCTTGATGTTTCATCACGTCAGCAATGGGCTTTTCTTCCACGAGTCCCGCGCCATCCCCTAAATGGTTCGCCAACCACCGAGCGATGGTTTCCGCTGTAAGCAGCCCCAAACACTTTTGTCCGTCATAAACCGGAAGCTGAGAAAACACGCCGTCGTGCATTTTCTTGACCGACCAGCCCAAAGGATCTGTTGGAAGACATTGTTCCACGGGCTTCGCAGCAAGAGAGACGAGAGATGGCGGCGAAAGAAGTTCGTTTCGAATCGCAATGATCTGCTCGACCGCCTCGGCAGTCGGGACCGCCAAAGGTTTGAGCCGCCGGTATTGATGCACGACATAATTGCGAAACCGGTTCAGGTCTTTGAGTAAAGGATTATGGCGGCGAACGCTGTAGTTCGAGTCGGAAACAGTGTTAACGAGTTCCGGGAAATCCATCCGATCCGGAGAATTGACCTGAGTACGCAGCCATTTCTCGATGGCGTTGAAAGCATCAAGGTAACGAGATGAAAGGTCGTCCATATTTATTTAGCTCCGTTACCGCTGCCTCTGGACCTCTGCCATAGTTGCCATGTGGATTCTGATATCATCGCTGTCGAGCGAAGCAACCAGAGCCCAGCAAAGACGACACGACGACTACACTTACTACTCTCGAATCGTAACATGTCCACTGGTTGCTGGTTCGGGATTCGGGAAGCACTTTATCAATTGTCGTTCAGGCCGAATTCTCTGGTGTGCAGCCGGACCTTCCACTCGTTTTCACGATGAATGATCTCTTCAGGAGATGTGTCCGGCGAAACTCGCTCAAGAATGCTGAAAATGAAGTTCTCCGGATTGAGTTTGCGAAGTCTCCGATTGCCGCCGTGATCGCTCTTTG
Organism: Planctomycetota bacterium; assembly: GCA_031416875.1. Lineage (GTDB taxonomy): Bacteria > Planctomycetota > Planctomycetia > Planctomycetales > Planctomycetaceae > SXXK01. The sequence goes on from JANOUN010000040.1 coordinate 1,443, forward strand.
CGTAACCCGCCCATCGCCCCAAAAGGTTCTCTGCGCCGTAAACTGAACCCACGTACCCTTTCTTTGAACGAGTATCGAAGATGTAGTAAATTCCCCGCCACTCTTTCAGAGCTGCTTTCCAACTCTTCGGCATCCGTTCAAGTTCTGCCCAAGTCAGATTCAGTGTACGCCAGTCTGGAATGCCCTTGGTCAGCAAAGACTCATCATGAATCGCTTCGACGTCAAATCTGCTATTGCTGTGCGCCCAACGACTATATGACAGTTCTCGTCCGGGCCATTTAACTACGAGCTTCCCCTGCCAACGTTGCAAGATTTGCGACAACTTGAGGTCAAATAGCAGCCAGTTTCCTGGCCCATTCTTGTTGCCCATTGCAAATAGCTCTCGAAAGGCAGCATTTTCTTGTCTCCATCTGCGGCTCACTTTCATTGGTGTTCCATTCTGGTACAGCCCCACGAATAAGGCTCGGCCAGGTTCGTGCCCAATAAATGACGCCAAATGTGATGCCTGCTTGAGTTGGCGTTCGACGAGAGGATTTTGACACTGCTGGTAGGCGTTGAAAACATCCGGTTTCTCTGCGGCCAACCAAATCAAC
>JANOUN010000041.1:0-2637 GCA_031416875.1 Planctomycetota bacterium
GAGAGTTGGAACGCATCGACACTGAAAAACGCGTGATCGAAAAGGCGCTGACTGAAGCCTTGAAAAAAGTGGGAGCCGAACATTCCGCGGAAGTCGAGGCGCTGCGGGAGAAGTTGCGAGAGGCCGAAGAGCGAGGACAACGTACCCAAGCCCAGGCCGAACTGACAAAAGTCGGTTACGTTTATGTGATTTCAAATATTGGATCGTTTGGTGAGAACGTATTCAAAGTTGGTTTGACGAGACGTCTCGAACCACTGGACCGTGTGCGGGAACTTGGGGACGCCTCGGTGCCATTCACGTTTGATGTCCACATGATGATTTTTTCTGAGGACTCACCAAAGCTGGAACGCACACTCCACCAGGCACTTCATAAATGCCGTGTGAATCGGGTGAACTTTCGAAAGGAATTCTTCCGTGTAGACCTTGAAACCATTCGAAAAGTCGTCGAGGAACATCATGGCGTTGTGGAATACGTTGCCGATGCCGAAGCGTTACAGTATCGGGAGTCTTTGAACATCTCAGAGGAAGACTTCGAGTTCCTTGCGAGAGCAGCAGAGGCTTCTGGCATGGAAGATGAAGACGATGATCTGGATGGGGCCGATGAAGTATTGTCGAACGACGCCGGATAGCGTCTAATGCATGCACAGGGGGCACTCAGCCGCGGCTGGCCACAGCCGTCAGGAACGTAGCGCACGACGGGTCCCCTGAATTGAACTTTTCAGCGATACCTCTCACCCCACGAGCAGTCTGACGTTTTTTTTGCACACGGACGTTCAAAAAGAATGCCGGGGGTCAGGGGGCGGTGTGAACCGCCAGCTCCTCCCAGAACTCCGGCGTACTTTGCGACAGGTCAACCCGGCAGACAGCGTGGCTCTGTAGTGGCCGATGGACAAACACAACAACACGCCTGATTCACCGGGGCAGCATCGCCACGGAAAGACCGGGTACTTCTGACTCAATTCACCCGGTACGGCAGTTATCACTGAAAACCGGTGGCAGTGTCTTCCTTTACTCCACCGGACTCGAAACAGAGGACTCATCGCTAACATTCTGCTGGTCGGAAGCAGTATCTGCGCCACCTTCCATTGCATCATCTGCTGAAGCGGAGGATTCACGCCTTGCGGACTTCTCCTTCTGCACTTTGTTGAGAGACCTTGAAATCTTCTTTCGGGCCTCTTCAGCATTTTCGCCTTCCATTACGTCCCGCTTGATAACCTCAGTTGTCAAAACGGCTTGGATCTCTTCGACTTCGACCCGAACGTCTGGGAACATTCGCCGAAGCTCCCGTCGAAGGACCTGCAATACCGGGTCAGTCAAAACCATTGCCCCGATGTAGAATCGGCTGAGAGCTTGCTTTTGACTATGGTATTCACCCAGGACCGATTTGATCCATCCTTCTTTGCAGAACAGGTAGAGCGATTCAATGTCCTTCCCGCTCTTTGCATTCAAGGAACTGAAATCAATGTCGATGACCAGTTCCGCAGAGATCGGTTTTGCGAAGGTCACTTTGTAGATTCTCCAAGTTGTTCCGTTGGTAAGAACAACCCAATCAACTCCCTGATTCGCCGCATAGTCAACCGCTTGTTTTACGTGGGCGTCTTTCAGGTCAAGACCGATGGCTTTCACTTCAATCAGCATCTGAAGAACACCGTCGATCTTCGTTGCGAGATCGCAGAACGTCCCCCGGATAGCGTGCTCTGAAGTGATTTCAGAGTATTTGTCATACCCGAAAATGTCGGCAAGCATATCAACCACCATGGTGACCGTGTCGGACTCGCCAACATCCCGTGACTTCGCAGAAGCGAGAATTGGCTGAAACCGTTTGATGCCGGAGCTGATTCTGTCCGCGACTTTTGAGGGGAGTTTTGCCACTTTGTAGCTGCCTGATGAAATGAGGTCGGAAGACGTTCTGTAAGGTAATGTTCCAGAGTACTCCCGTCCTTGCAATGCAGCAAGCAAGCCGGAAAGAATCCGGTCGAAAATCGAGAACAACTCGAGACACAGCGAAGCGAAGACTTACGTGAATTCTGCCAGTAAATCTTAACGGTTAGCGGGCTGGTCAGATTGTGCGACCGGCACAGGGACGCCGGTGACAGGCACCTTGACCTTCTCCTTGGCCTTCTTTGTCGGGACTCTTTGGAATTCAGCGGCACCTGCCGCCGACCATTTCGTAGACGTCCAGCGTCTTACGAAGCTACTGATCTCAACAAACATCTGGCTGTTCGTGAAGTGAATTTCCAATCTGCCGATGGATCTGCGGATCACAAGACCGCAGTTCTTGAAGCGTTGAACTTGAAACCGGACGTCATCTTTCTCCTCACTGACGGGGAGAAGCCGGAGCTCACGGCACAGGATCTCAAGGAAATTGCTGACCACACCGGCGCGACGACAATCCATAGTATTAAAATCAGTGACGCGGCAATGCCATCGCAACAAAACGGCTGGCTCGAACGCATTGCACATCAAACAGGCGGAGAATATCGAGAAATCAAGATCGACAATGAGGTAAAGAAGTAGCATTGAACTGCAGTCTATCTCACGCACCGCCCTGATACAGGTACTTCTGAAACCCTGTAAAGGCTCTCCCGATTTCCTCGGGCTTGCCGAGGTCGGCGAGTGCGTCGGAAACGGAATCGT
>JANOUN010000042.1:0-3976 GCA_031416875.1 Planctomycetota bacterium
GAGACGGGACTCGCGGGTGTCGGTGTTTCGAACGGCAGAGACAGCCTGACGAACACGGAATCCCGCATACGATGTGTGCGGACGGAACTCCGAACGGTTTCAGGGATTATTTGATGAAGAACAGCCGATGCTGCCCGACAATCTTCCATGGCGGAAGCTGGCGAAGCCGATGGTGTGTCCGCCTCTGTGGAAAGCCACGCTGCCTGCGGTGCAACAAAAAGGCACGCACCTGATCCAGGTGCGTGCCACGAATTCAAACGGCCAGATTCTCGAAGGCGAACGTATTCTTCGCGTTGAATGATCAGGCAGCGACTTCCGTCAGCGCTGTCGGGATCTCCCCATGTGCGGCGTCTGTGTGTTCGGTTGGCACGTCATGATCATTTGCTCGACGTCCTTTTGGAATCCGATCTTTCACGTCATACGCCAGACCAACAGCGCGAAGCAGTCGAATTGACCACCATGTGATATCAACTTCCCACCACTTGTGGCCGGCAGGAGCAACGGCGGGATGAGCATGGTGATTGTTGTGCCAGCCTTCACCATAAGCAAGGATGGCGACCCACCACAGGTTGCGCGAATGATCGCGTGTGTCGTAATTTCGATAACCCCAGAGATGCGTTGCGGAATTCACAAACCATGTGCTGTGGTAAGCGGCGACCATTCGCACGCACATACCCCACACCACCAATGAAACACCCATTCGCCAGCCACCGAAGATGCAGCCGGCTGCCAGCATGGCCAGACCACCGCCCCACAACCACAGGGCAAACGTCTTTTCGAAAAACTGCATCATTGGCCGATCGACCAGTTCAGGAACATAGCGACGATACAGTACCCGCCCTGATTCGGTAGAACGCTTCGGAAATAACCACAGAATGTGTGACCACCAGCCATCTACTCTGATTGGCGAATGAGGATCGCCTTCCTGATCAGATTTATGATGATGCAGACGATGTGTGGCCGCCCACGTCATCGGTGAACCTTCTCCGCTAAGGCAGCCGCAAACCATCGCGACAAATTCTGCAGGAGCTTTCAGCTTCATGGATTTGTGCGACAGATAGCGGTGATATCCAAGACAAATTCCTACACTGCACGTGACCCAGTGCATCACCAGGCAAACCGCCAGTCCCGTCCAGCTGAAGAAAAATGGAGCCGCCAGAGCCCCTGCATGGACCCCGATCAGAAACAATGCCACAACCCAATCCACGTTACTCCAGCGCAACTGATCGCGATGAAATGCGGCTACCAGAGTGTCTGTGTCCGCTTGAGTCTGCAAGCGTTTGATTTCGACAGGAGTGAGTACATGATCTGCAGTCGCAGATGCAGTGGAAACGCTCATTAGTTCCATCCCAGGTTTTTGTGAGGAAACGAACGCAAAGTTCGGCCCGCTGAAGAATTCAGACAGCGGATATGCGTTCCCGCGTGACAACCGATTTACCTCAGCCACACGAAGGCCATTGAACAATACGATGCCTATCGACATTCAACAACAGCAGCGTGTTGGGTCGACGTCATGCGAGTGTCAAACATTTGTCATCGCTCTAACGTCTGTACAGGAAACAAGTTGCGATCGGAATACAACATGGAAATTGCCTTCTGTTTCCTGAGAAGCGATGGGATTCCTGCTGTACGAGGTCTGACAGCCTGAGTTTCCCCTGTATCGAGAACTGTGTTAAGCCGGAATATGTCTGCATGCGGTCATAGCCGAAGTCGCCGGAGTTTTTGGGCTTCGAGCCGATTCGTCGCTGATTCCGGTGACTCTTTTTGCTACGTCGAACGGAAGTACGACAATCCAACGAAGATCACAGTCGCCAGCAGACACAACTGCCCGAACCAGTCACCAAATCGGACATAAAGCGACTCCCGCGGATCGAGTGGTGCCTGGCCAAAGATAATGCCGGAAAACTGTCGGCGCCAATAGCCGGTTTCCGGATCACGCAGTCCTTTGACGGGATTCAACTGAACCTGCAAGCCGTCAAATGGTTCTTTCATCACGTGAATCTCGGCTGGTTCCCGAATCTGTCCGTTGCCATCGATGAACGTAGAAATCCCGCCGTTGACGCAGCGAACCATGGGTGTTCGGGTCTCCACGCATCGAAATGCAGAGGTGATCAAATGCTGGTCGAGTTCGCTGGATCCTCGGAACCACGCATCATTTGTCAGATTCACCAGCACATCGCAGGCATTCCCGGCTTCATCACGCTGGGCGGCCATCTTTCGTACCAACTGCGGAACGGTATCTTCGAAACAGATCAAGGGAGCGATGCGATATCCACCGTATTCGAACATGCGAACGCCAGAGCCAGCTTCGATACCATGATCAGAGCCAAATGGTGTCAAATGATGTAACCAGGGAAAGATGCCCCTGAAAGGAATGTACTCGCCAAACAACACACGATGAACTTTGTCGTAACGGCCTGAATACCCAAGATCCGGCCGCACAAACGCCGCCCCGTTGTACATCTTCGGCCGATCCTTCTCTGCGACGATGGCCAAAACGCCGATCACCAGCGCGGCACCAGACGCTTGTGCATGCATTTCCAGGCGCTTCCGCACTGCCCCGTCGCGCCATTCTTCCACCAGAGGTTCGGTTTCGTTTCCATACGCCTGCAGCACTTCACGCGGCAGATGTTCCAGGAGATCTTTGTTCGTCACACCCTCCGCCACGGATCGCTCGGGAGTGGGGAACATCGTTTCCGGCCAGGCAATGAAGTCCGGCTGCAGCAACACGGCCTCTCGAGTCAATGAATCGTGGACTCGATATCGTGTCGTATATTCTGCTTCGTCCTGTTTCATCTCCGGCGAAAAATTCCCCTGGATCAGGGCAAAGACCGGACCGGCCGGAAACTGCTCGGGCGGTGTGCGGCGGATCAGTCCGTAACCAAGACAAGCGATGAAAACCATGACCGCCGTGAGTACCGGTATCCAGTGCATACGGGGCGTTGTGACAGGTATTGCTGCGTCAGTGTTCAGCTTCAACCGTTGCAGCCAGGCGGCCGGAACGTTGACCGCGATGGCTCCGGAAACGAGTGCAATGAGAAAAGTGAGACCGTACACGCCTGTGATATCACAGATCTGAATCAACATCGACCAGCGGTACTGCGTGTGGCCAAGAAAGTACCACGCAAAGCCCGTAATCATCCAGGCGCGGATGTATTCCAGCGAGGTCCAGACGATCGGAACGGTCAGCCAGACCGGCATGCCTTTCGCCACGCATCGGCGTCCCAGCCAGACAAATGCAGGCATATACAAAGCCACGTAAAACGCCAGCGCAGCGAGTGCCAGAAACATGGCCGGATGGCCCAGTCGCATCCATTGCAGGGTCACCAGGGCCCACACAAATGAGACGCACCAGGTGAACAAGTAGCATCGCGCCGGCAGCGATTTCAATCGCAGGAACTGACTCAACGGCACCAATGCGATCCACGCCAAATACGACCATTCTACCGGCGTGAATGACAGCCAGAGCAGCAGCATACTTGCGGCGACAAGCAATGCCGCGGATCGCGTCGATCCCTCGCGAACCGCGGAAGCCGCCGTGCCTTGTGCAATGATCTGCTGAATTTCCGGGCGCAAGTGCCGATTTGCGGGATCAGCAACGTCCTGCTTTTGCCGTTCGTTGTCGATACCCATACCCTTGCATCCGTGCCGGCGGGAAGTGAATGTTCAGTTGAAGTAGGGTGTGTGCAGCGTCAGCGGAACACACCTGTTCCTCACGCTTTCCTAAAGTGGTGCGTTGCGCTCCGCTTCACGCACCCTACGATTAAATCAACAACCGAGGCTTGAAAAGGGGCAGGAACCAATAGCCAAATGGCCCGCAGGGCGCTGCTCTGCAAACGTTGAGAGTTGAATATTCCTGAGAAGATTTTTGGCAACGCATCACTTTGAGGCCGACTAAATGTAGGCCGACTTCGCCGAAGTCGGCACAGCAGATTTCAGCGAAATCTGCCTACTTGTTTCGGTTGCGGACGAAGCC
>JANOUN010000043.1:0-4082 GCA_031416875.1 Planctomycetota bacterium
AGGTTCTGCAGCAACAACCGGTGTTATGGCGAGGACAAAGCGAATGCCGCATTTTGGGCATTTGACTCGTTTGCCGACCAAATTGGTATCGGGCAGTTTGAGAGACGCGCCGCATGATGAACATGCGATCGAAATACCAGCCATGCTTCAACCAACCAAGGTTCACTGACAAACTCATTCCGCACGACTTATATTCTCGCTGGTGGAGATGTGCGGAACAAGGCAAAAACAACGAATTGCCAATCCGGATTGAGGCAGCGTCGAGGGATTCTCAGAGCCAACCGGTCTACATGAACATTTCGTCGCGAACGCCCGAAGCAGGCTGCGGACAATTCCAGCAGACCACCAAATTGTTCACCACCTCACCCACACCTTCAATTTCGCGAACAGCACTGCAGACATCAAAGTCGTCGCTGGACACGCGAATGACGCCTTCGAGGCAGATACCATTCGGCAATCTGCGGACGACGAGTGACCCAATGTCCAACCCATCTGCGGCGTTCAGTGCGCGCCGAACGTCTGTCTCCAACTGGTGGAAAGAACGGAGAACTGCTGGCGAGGAATGAAGATCCAACTCTGTCAAACGAGTTTCTGCAGCCATGGCTTCCTCCGTGTCGAACCTGAATTTGCCACCCACAAACGCCCCCTGAGCACGTGGAACTGATAGTACCCAACAGAAACGACCTGAATAGTTTGATTTAGTAAATGCAAGCCAGATTGTGGAGAATTTCACAGAAAATCCCGCGTCGCATTTTTCCATACCTTCCTGAATTCACATACAAATCACGATCTGCTGCAATGCGGTTGCTTTGCTTCGACCGGCAGGAATGACCGCGGGGGCTTTGCAACGGCGTGTTGCGGCAAAACTTGTCGAGCATCGTTGCAGACGATTCACGGATTCGATTGTCTGGTGAAATTCGAATTTGGCTCAGCAAAAGTTGCAGCCGATACGAAATTCCGGAGCGGAGAATTCTGCTGCAACTGAACAATTCAATAAACGAAAATTACTTATCATTCGCAGATCGGCGAATTCAGCCTTTTCACAAAAGTGTGGGGCAGTCAAAATCAGTTCATACAAAAACTTTGCCTCAATTGAAATCAATTCAAGATCCAGTACCCGAGGTACTCTTTTACGGCAGATCGTTGCATTCAAACACACCTGCCTCGGGACATTGTAAAAACTGTTGCACCTGATTGATAAGGATTCAAACACTGTGTTTGGAATCCAGCTTAATGTGCTGTGAAAGGTTATGATCTTCGAGTGCTGTCATGCCAAACGAGAATTCCATGCCCGACGAATTACGTGGTCTGATTGAAAAGCGATCTGTGAAAGATCGACGTAAAAAAACTCCAGGCCGTTTATCCGAAGACGATGATGGACAGCCTGCCAATGCTGCTTCGGCTCGCAGACCGCCGCGAGATCGTCGCCAGCAAAAGAACTTCCGCGATTTACTCGACGAAGACGATGAATAGCCGTCCCGATTGACCGTAGATCGCCAGGAATCGAACGCACATTGATGCGCTGCGTGTGCTCGCGCGCAATCATTCTCCTGGATGATCGTTCGCCGTTGGCCCCGTTGCTGCTCATCGCATCCGTGGTTGATAAATCGAATATCGGCCAGAATCATTGGCATCTCGCCCCGCCGCGTTCGGGGGTCTCACCGACGTCGCCGCTCGCTCGGAGACAGCGTGCGTCATGTGGTTGGAGAGACATCCCTGCACTCTTTGACATGGTCGCCGGCAAACTCGTCCGGATCGCAAATGCGATCGCCCCACGTCCATGTACCTCGATCATCAAAGTCGGATGCGCCGCCGCATTTCCCGTGTTTCTTGACTGCAATCCTCCGATCTCGTTAATCTGTCGCTGGTCGTCAGCACGCGATGATTGGGAGAAGTTCCAACTGAGTCGCATGCACTCCCGCCACATCTCTGCTCCTCCCTCTTCTACACTTTTGCCAAGGTGTCCGGCATGCTGACAATTTTTGGGCGAAAGAATGCTCCTCGCCGAGGATTCTGCGACGGTGTCTCCCGTCGCGATTTTCTGACCATCGGCGGCATGGCTCTCGGCGGGATCACTCTCGAACAGACATTGCGGGCAGAGTCCGAGACGAACGCCGGACGGTCTCACAAAGCCATTATCAATATCTATCTGCCGGGCGGGCCGCCGCATCTGGATATGTGGGATCCGAAGCCCGATGCGCCAGCGGAAATCCGCGGCGAATTCTCCGCGATTGCGACAAAGGTTCCAGGCATCTTCGTCAGTGAGATGTTTCCCCGGATGGCTGAGCTGATGGACAAGTTTGTGCTCGTCCGGTCGCTGTCGGATTCTGATGGAGCACACGATGCCTACCAATGCATGACCGGCCGTCGCAAAGGGACTCGTCAGCCACCGGGTGGCTGGCCCTCCGGAGGCGCGTGGGTTTCAAAGATGCAGGGGCAGGTCACACCGGCGATTCCGGCTAACGTCGCTCTGATGTATAAGACCGGCAACCGAACTTGGGGCGAACCGGGCGATGGCGGTTTCCTTGGCGTAGCACATGCTCCGTTTAACCTCATCGGTCGCGAAGCTCGCAGCAGACCAGAAAACATGACATTGAACGGCATCACGCTGGAGAAACTCCAGGATCGCACCAGTCTGATGAAATCACTGGATCGCTTTCGACGGGACGCCGATCAACGCGGGCAGATGGACAGTCTCGACGTCTACACTCAGCAGGCGATGGGAATTTTGACCACATCGCGCCTCATTGATGCGCTGGACCTCTCAAAAGAAGATCCGCGCACCGTGGCTCGGTACGGCCAAAGCAGCGAGGCATTTCAACGCGACGGCGCGCCACCGATGGTGGAAAACTTTTGCCTGGCGCGACGACTTGTTGAGGCGGGGGCGAGGTTCGTTTCGCTGAACTTCAGTCGCTGGGACTGGCATGGTTCTGACGGCATGAACTACCCGAAGTGTCGTGAAGAATGCCCGCGGCTCGATCAGGGCCTGGCGGCACTCGTGACCGACTTGCACGAGCGTGGCCTGGATCGGGACGTGTCGGTTGTGGTCTGGGGTGAATTTGGTCGGACGCCGAAGATCAACGGCAACAACAGTCGTGACCACTGGCCACAAGCCAACACCGCTGTGCTGGCGGGAGGCGGGATGCGGACTGGTCAGGCGATCGGTTCCACCAATCGCTACGGCGAACAGCCCCAACTTCGCCCGGTCACGTTTCAGGAGGTCTTTGCCACGCTGTACCACTGCGCCGGCGTGGATGCTCAGAATACCCGCGTTTTCGACTTGTCCGGCGTCCCGCAGTACCTTGTCGATCCCGGCAATAAGCCCCTGCACGAACTGGTCTAGTGGTCTGTTGATCTAAAAGCCTTAACAAGATCTCCGTGGCCGCATTGTGTCGAGAGTGGTCGAGCTGCAAGGAAGTGCGACGAGGCGACAAATGTCTTCAAGCCATATCATCCACCAGATACACGATGAGGGACCTGGCTCCATGAGCACCGATCACAAGCGATTGTTCGATGTCGGCGGTTTTTGACGGGCCGGAAATGAAGCCCGCGAAGGCGTGCTGGCCGACAGTGATCTGAGAATAGGCTTCATGCAGATTGTTGACCACTCTTGATGCCGGGACAACAATCGCAATATGCTGCGGAATGAAGTAGAGGACTCGATGCCGCACGGTGTCGTCGGTCACCCAGATTGCTGCGTTTTCTGCGACGGCGATGTGACCTTTCAGAACCGCGAAGTCCACGTTTTCAAGTTCATGGGGATCATCGATCGCGTTCAGATCAATCGTGGAATCACCGACGCCGGAGACCACGCTGCACCGGATTTTTCCGTTGCACCAGTGATCCTGGGTCCGAAGATGCGCGTCGGCCTCGGCGAGATTCCTGACGCGCACAGCCTGGCCGCCGACGAGTTTCAAGATCGCAGCGAATTGTTCAGCTGGATCGGCGAACGTCTGCCAGCCCGTCACGGCCGCCAGATCCGGGAGCGGTGAAGATTGCGGCAGAGCCGATCGGATTTTACTGAGGATCATGTCGCGGGAAGTAGGCATGTCAGTTGTCAGTTGTCAGTTGTCAGTTGTCAG
>JANOUN010000044.1:0-3746 GCA_031416875.1 Planctomycetota bacterium
AATCCTTCGAAACACTCGGCCTGTGTCTCGACAACATTCTCACCGGTTTCGGAAAACATTTCCAAATCTGCTTTAAATGATTATGATAAAATAATTACGGACCAGTGCTTACATCAATTCCGACCGCTCGCAGTATAGATCCGGCCCGTTGGGCCTGAGTGCCCTGATTTCACGGTTCAATTGTTCTCAAAGGCTCTTGCGGGAAACGGCGATTCCGGAATCGTGTGGAATCGGGGGGACACTCGAATGCAATATTCCTGGACTGAATTGACGCACACGTGCGGTACGCAGATGCTATGCCATTGTTTCAGCGGTCGTCTGCAAGGATCCTGCAATGCCTGGACCGAAAATGGTCGTGTTCATTCATGGCTGGTCTGTAAAAAACACAGACACATACGGGCAGTTGCCGGACCGGCTGAAAATCGAGGCATCGGCTGTCGGGCTGGACGTTGACGTGACCCACGTCTACTTGAGCAAATACGTCAGCTTCCGCGATGAAGTCCGGGTGGAAGACATTGCACTTGGCCTTGAAGTGGCCGTCCGAAGCGAGCCAGACCTGACGACTGCGATTGATGCAGGAACCAAACTGGTTTTCATCACGCACTCGACGGGCGGTCCGGTTGCACGCGAATGGTGGCATCGATTCTACGTGAAAAAGAAACGATGCCCGATGAGCCATCTGATTATGCTGGCACCCGCAAACTTCGGCAGCGCTCTGGCACGTTTGGGAAAGAGTACCGTCAGTCGCCTCAAGAGTTGGACGGAAGGTGTGCAACCAGGGCAAGGTGTCCTGGACTGGCTGGAACTTGGAAGCCCGGGATCCTGGGACCTGAATGAGTCGTGGATTCGGCAGCAGCCCGACTGGATGGCTTCGAATGCAGAGCCCGAACACCAGATCTTTCAGTTTGTCCTCACCGGTCAGCGAATTGATCGAGCATTCTACGATCACGTAAACAGCTATACGGGCGAGACCGGTTCCGACGGTGTCGTCCGCGTTGCCTCGGCAAACCTGAACGCGACCTATGTCAAACTGACGCAGAAACATTTCGACGCCAATGGGGAAGGACCCGGCTGGAGATCCACAGTACTGAAACAGACTTTCAGCAAGACGGCCCCTGAAACCGCTTTCCTGATCGTGCCGAAAAAATCGCACGCCGGTGAAAAAATGGGAATCCAGCGAAGCGTCGGTCTCGACGGCGAGCATGACACCGTATCGGCTATTATCAAGTGCCTGCAGGTCAACAATGACGTTGAATACAAGAATTTGACGGAGGACTTTAAAGTCGCAACTGGCATCACTCAGAGTGAGGAAAAGTCAGAGACGGTGGATCGGTTCCTGTTGCCTGATCAGACAATCACTCATCCAGCCACGACGCAGGTCATTGTGAACCTCACTGATAACAACGGACATCCATTGCTTGATTTTGATTTTCTTTTGACAGCGTGGGATCCAGACGCCATCAATCCCGAACATCGGACGCCCAGCCCGGACCGTCTTCCGTCAGGTTTTCTGCTGGATGTCCAGCGGAATTTACATCATCCAAATCGACTGACATTTTATCTGAACCACGATAAGCTGATACAGACTCCCTGCCTCGGGATTGAAATTCGGCCACGGCCTGAACCTGCGATGAATTCGGCAGCAGACGAAGACTACTTCGTACACTTCCTGTCCGTATCGTTTGGCACGGAGACGAAAAACATCCTTGGCCTGCTCAAACCCAACGCAACTCTGCTGCTGGATATCGAGATGCTTCGAGTTGTTCGCCAGGGCATCCTCCGGCTGACCACAGAGACTACTCCCGTCGATTTCACACATGATGGCCCGGACGATGCTGTCGCTTCGCCGGGAACCTGACATGCTCTGGTCAGGTACAAAGATGCCAATGGTCCACAGGCTCCTGCGCAATCGACTGACACAACCGAATCGCAACCAATGCAGGATTCAGATCAAGCGGAGTAAATCCTCATTTCACCTGTTGATTTGGCATCGACCACTTCACTCGTCCCAGCCAGACGGTGCCATCGGCTCCTTTGGGGTGCGGTTTGTCGCTGACGAGGAACTCGGCGTCGGTGACCCAGGATTCGCCGGGCGTAATGACCGCCGCGCCGAAGTTGCCGAGCATGACACCGCGTTCCGGCAGCAAAACCTGCTCGGTTCTGCGCAGCACCTGCAGAGTCTCGGGATCAACTTGTGCGACAAAAACTGGTGCGCGGTTCCGCATGATGTGGTCGTTGTTCGCTCCGCGTCGAGTGTACGTCAGGAACAGCCCGCCACTGTGACTGAGCCAATGCGCCTGTGTGTTGTAGCTCCCCAGATCCTGGTCATCATCAAACGTCCATTTCCTGACCGGCTGGAAGTGCAGTCCGTCATCGCTCGTGGTCACAAAGGCGGCGGTATCGTGCCGCAGAGTGACGTAATACTTGTCCCGAAATCGTGTCAGCGATGGTTCGTAAAAGCCACGTCCCCCTGGCGTGGTCAGTTCGTCACCGTGCGCGAGGTATTTGAGTTCCTGCCCGTCGAATGAACAGTGCAGAATCGTAGCTGTGTAGTCGCCTCCGTTGGGCCCCTGGAAGTAGACCGGAATCAACAACGTCCCATCTGCCTGCTCAAGCCACTGCACACAACCGGGCGCGACGAGGAAAAATTTGCCATCGGTTTCGGGCATCTCCAGCATTTTCCATGCGGTCCACTTGTCAGACTGCGGGTCGTAGGTGGCATAAGCACATTCATGCGACCTCGGCTTATCGACAAGTTGCTCCCCCTTCGGGCCGTAGCGCAGCTTGACACCGATGGCCAGCACTTGTTGACTTCCCCTGAGCCAACCGGGAGTCACGTCGCAGACGGCGATCGTTTCGTCGTTCTCGCCCGGTTGCGAGGCCAGTTCCGGGATCTCCGTGGGACCGGTCCATGTCTGGCCGAGATCGTTGGTTCGCAGGAAATACAGGCCGGAGTAATGATCACTGACTCCGAGGTGTTTTTGAATCGTCATCACGACCGCTGGCTGGCCTGCGTTCCCGTGGCCTGGCAATGCCGTAACGCGGGGATGAAACCAACATGACTTTGCGTTGAGTTCCCTGAAGACGGCACTCGCCTGGACCTTGAAGGGGAGCACTGCCGGACCGGCCAGCACCAGCAGAGACTGAGCTGCGCGAATGCGTGTATCGGGAAGCGGATCTTCCAGCATCGCCTTCAAGCGATCGACTGCACCTGTGGCTCGCGCGTCGCCGGCGAATGTCGCCGCGTAGGTTCGGATGGCATTGTCGCTGCTGGTCAGGTTCTTCTGAAGCGACTGAAGTCCGCCCGAATCGCCGAGAATCGCCAGAGCGTGTTCGAAGTTGGACCGCGTTGCGGCATCCGGACAGCGAGCCATCTGTGCCTTGAGCCGGGGAATGTCGCTGCTGTCTCCGATCTGGCCCAGCACCCACGCGGCGATGGTGTAGTCACCGGGCTCATCGACTGCGAGCAAATCTCGCACGGTCTGCAGCGCCTCCGCATCTCCGCATCGCACCAATGCTCCGGCGGCCATGAGTTTCAATTTGAGGTTGGCGCTCTGCGCGTGCGTTCGTCGCATCGACTGACCATCACCCATCTCGAACACTTTGAAGAGACTCTCAGCCGCATGGACGTGGCCATAGTTATTGTCTCCCGCGAGAATATTGAGCATCACAGGAAGAACCGAACGATCTCCGGCGCGCGCAATTTCGCGCGCGATGCCACACAAATGCTGATCGTCGGTTTCCGT
>JANOUN010000045.1:0-9259 GCA_031416875.1 Planctomycetota bacterium
ACGAAATGAAGTGCGCAGCTCAGAACCTTTGCAGATCTGCCGGCAGTCTTAATTTTTCTTTTCCCGGCGAGCGGCATGGCGCTAGCCGCCGGTGTTTTCAGGAACAGTTACCGGACGCTAGCGGGGTGTTGATTTAATACCAACCCGAAGCGCCAGCGAGGCAGAAACGGCTGAATTCCTCGCTGGCGCTTCGGGTTGGTATGATTATGAGCCCCAAAAATCACTAAATCAACACCCCGCTAGGGCGTACCGGCTGATAGAAGAAATCGAGTGCCATTGGGCGTGAGCCCTCCGGTATCTCGTTTTTGTACCGGCAAGCTGACGCATGCCGCTCGCCAATTTTCTCACTCATGACCGCGTGAAGTGTAGTTGATCGAGGACGAATTATGGCTCAATTCGCTGGCCTGCTGCACCAACTCGCTTATCTTGACGCCGCGATTCGCGAAAGCCTCCGAATTCGTACCATTATGCCGTTTGTCGTCAGGCTGACGAAAACCCCGTTCACTGCGGGCGGGAGAGAATACCCGGCCGGCGTTGTCCTCTGCCCCTGCAGCCATCTCGTTCATCAGCGGGACGATTTGTACCATGAACCGCACAGATTTCGACCTGATCGTTTCCTTGAGAGGCACTATGCAGCCGATGAGTGGTTTCCGTTTGGCGGCGGCAGTCGGATGTGCCTGGGTATGGCCTTCGCTATGTACGAGATGAAGGTGGTCTTAAGTACGCTGTTCTCAAAAGTTCTCCTGTCACGCCCGCCCGGTTGTCATTCGACCCCGGTTCGTCGCGGAATCGCCATTGCCCCACACGATGGCGTGATGATGTCTGTAGCAAAGAGACTTACCTGACAAATATCGAGTTCAGAACGAAGACCGGTGTGTCCGGGTGAGAATCTGACGACGGGCAACAATGCATTCACGAGCAGCCTTATCCGCCAGCCAGCGCCCCCCAGATGATGAATGGTTCGGTTCCGGTTAAGATGGCAGCAGGCAGCGGGGCGTCGGGCGGATCCTGGGACAAGTCCTTTTCACATCCAAAGTACCGCAGGAACGGGCGACGCTTTTTGGTCACGTGGTCGCGGATCGTGCCGCACAGCATGGGGTAACGCGTCTCGATCGCGTCGAGGACGGAACTTTGCGTGATCGGGCCTTCGACTTCGAGCGATATTTCAGGCCCGACGTGAGCGAGATTTTGCAGATGATACGGCAACATGACTCGAATCACGGAAGTCGTCATGGCAGTGTCTGAACCTCGACCGATAACACGCGCGGCAGGTCGTGAACGATGGCCTTCCAGTGATCGCCGCCGTCCGGAGAAACATAGACCTGGCCGCCGGTCGTGCCCACATAGATACCGCAATTTTCGAGCGAATCTGTGGCCATGGCGTCGCGCAGGACGTTCACGTAACAGTCATGCTGGGGCAGCCCGTTGGTGAGTGGTTCCCAATCTGTGCCTCCCGTGCGGCTGCGGAACACTCGAAGTTTGCCGTCGTGGACGAAATGTTCCGAATCACTTTTGATCGGGACAACATAGATCGTCTCCGGTTCGTGAGCATGCACTTCGATCGGAAACCCAAAGTCGGTCGGCAGGTTGCCGCTGATGTTGGTCCACAATTCACCGGCGTTGTCGGTGCGCATCACGTTCCAGTGCAACTGCATATACACGACATCCGGCCGCGACGGATGCAGCGCCAGTCGATGCACGCAGTAACCGATTTCAGCGTTCGGGTCGGGGAGATACTTCGATTTCAGACCACGATTGATCGGCTTCCATGTCGTGCCTCCGTCATCCGTGCGGAATGCGCCAGCCGCGGAGATGGCGACATAGATCCGCTGCGGATTTCCCGGATCGAGCAGGATCGTATGGACCGCCAATCCTCCTGCTCCCGGTGCCCATTCGTCGCTGCGCTGATCACGAAGACCAGAAAGTTCCTTCCATGTCACCGCGCCATCCGTCGAGCGGAACAAAGCGGCGTCTTCAACTCCCGCATAGACAGTATCGACATCGGTCAGGGACGGTTCGAGGTGCCAGACTCGTTTGAATTCAAACGGATGCGGCGTGCCGTCATACCACATATGAGTGCCAGGGGTGCCTTCGTAGACGAACTTGTTGCTGGCTCCCGGTGGTGCCCCGGAGAAGTCGATCGGAATGTCGCCGCCTGGCTGTTCCCATGTTTTGCCGCCATCGTTTGAACGCTGAATGACCTGTCCGAACCAGTCACTGCATTGCGATGCGTAAATCCGGTTGGGGTCGAGGGGCGACCCTTTCATATGGTAAACCGTCCAGCCGGCAAAAAAAAGACCCGCGATATCCCACGCCTCACGCTTACCGTCAGCTGACAGAATGAAGGCACCTTTCGCCGTACCGACGAGAACTCGTACACTGCCCATCACAACTTTCCTGCAAGAAATTTTCGATGATACAAGATTCCGAACGGGAACGAAATTTTGGAATCGTAGTCTGAGATCAGGATCTGTCAAACCGTGCAGGCCGCTCGATTCGTTCGTTGCGAAACATCGCGGCGTAATTCATCGCCCGGCCGTGCCGCATCACGCGGGCTTCCAGGGCGATCGATATCCGGGTGACAAGTTCATCGTCGCCCGATAAGCTACCGATCGCGGAGTTTTGATCCGCACGTTGTGCCTGAGAATCTGCGCGTCACAAAACCACTTTCATAAGGAATTATTCCATGGACGTTAAATCCGCCATCAAGGAAACCTTCGGCATCAGCAACATGGTGCTGAACTCGTACGTGGGAGATTTTACCGACGCGGAATTGATGCGTAGACCGGGACCTGGATGCAATCATGTCGCATGGCAACTGGGTCACCTCATCAGTTCTGAGTGCGGCCTGATGAATCAGATTCAGGCCGGTGTGGCTCCGGCGCTTCCCGCTGGATTTGAGGAAAAACACTCCAAGGAAAACACGGGCAACGATCATGCCGCCGATTTTTATACGAAGCAGGAGTATCTGGATCTCGCGAGCAAGGTGCATGAGGCGGTGATCGCCTTCCTGGATGCTTATCCTGAGAAGAAACTTGACGATCCCAGCCCCGAGCATTTCCGCAACATGTTTCCTACGATAGGTTCCATGTTCCTGTTGATCGCAACTCATTCGATGATGCACGCCGGACAAATCGTCCCGTTGCGCCGGGAACTGGGCAAGCCGGTGGTGATTTAATCGCGCTCTGTCACTCGCACCGACATCGCGCATTGGCCAGAGACAACGGACACTGGACGCGGGCATCGCCCACAACCCAGTCACATCGCAGTCGCGAGGCCGCGTATAAGTGTCTCGTACTTGTGGATTGGAACAACATCATTCAAGGACAGTTCAATTGACGGACCAACTCAATGACGGACCAACTGATGCTCTTCGATGCGGTCGGTAATTATGATTAAGGTTCAACGACAAATGCAGTGCGCGGTTTAGAAATCGCAGTTTATCCACTGTGAGCGAATCTCGGGAGATTGAGGACATAGAAACCAGCGGTGGAGTATTCTGCGATTCAGCCGGGAGGGCTTCGAGAGATTAGCCGGTGGTCAGCGCAGCGCCACCACCGGATCTCTTCATCACGCAACCGCATCCCGGAGGGATGCCAGAATGCTTCGAATGACACTCCGATGTTCACGATTCTGAGCCTTCATGATCCCCTCATTTTCATCACCGATGCGTCGATTCCAGTGCTGGATCGCGCCGGAGTTGAATGTGATGTGACGCAGCACCACAAAAGGGCAGCACCACAAAAGGGGACATTGTACTTTACTGATAAAGTAGAATGTCCCCTTTATACCCCCTTAACGCTGTGCAACAAATCCAATACTGAGCACTGAGACACATCGGCTCGGACAATCAGAAACTCCAGCGGTGCTGTCGACAACTGCGTGTGGCCGGAACCCGCCTGCGCGCTCAGGACACGCCCACATGAGTGAGATGGACGGGAGCTGCTTCGCGATCTGAATGTGATCATGCTCGCAGTGTCGTCGCAGCTCGTTTGTGATCAAATTGAAGGCGCAGACGGGGGAAAGTCTGAGCCTTCGAAAACTCACTGTTCCGGAAGTTGGCGGAGTGGCGGTGTACCGAGTTGCTGCCGACGACGCACAATCACTGCGCCCTGCTCGACTGGTGTGATCACACCGGTGAAAACCAGGTGACAAGCTCTGAGCCAGTCGATAAACTGCCACTCATCGCCGAGTGGACCTGATTGATTCTGCCCAGTGCCATAACACTCACGACGCGGAAAAGTTCAACGCACGATTTATACGTCCGGCTAATCGCCAGCCGCATAGATCGCAATTCGCTATGCGGGATAGCTCTCCAGTCTCCTTAAGTTCGGTCCCTGCTGGAACGAAATGCTGCTTCTCATTGCCACCGTTTTGATCATCGTTTTGACCATGGGATTGGAGTCAGTGCTCTGGCGCTGGTGGACGTGGCCGGCACTCGATGAATGGATATGTCAGAATGTGAAGTGGATGGACGTTTCCTCCACTCGGGCCTCACTCCAGATGCACAAGTCGGCGATCAATCGCGCGATCGATCGATACAACACGGCAAGTGGTGAGAACGTTGAATTCCTCCGTCTTGCAAGGCCACCTTTTCTGCTGTTTCTCCGACGCTTCGCGATTCTGCGCAGCAAGACCTGGGCCATGGTAAGGACATCGTCCGGTGAAAAGCTGATATTTTTGAAAGGTTGGTTTACGTCTGACTCGGTAGTTCCCGAGTTCTTCGACACGTGAAGAATGGCCCAACGACTTCTTGTCGCAACTCGTTCGTTGGGGCAGCATGCACACGTCATACCTCCGGTTGCACGTGGCCAACTTCGTTCACGCAAGGCGCCGCTTCCATTTCGGCTTCCGTCGTATACCATAGACCATAGTTCATGTCGCCCACCGAAGTGGAGCCTGTACTCTGTTGACCCCAGCCGCATAACATTTAAGGCTTAACAATTAATGTTTCGACTTCGCGAGTGCGCAGGGAGAGCGGTGAGTGACGATCGGAGTTGAGCGGAGTGGGCTTGTGGCGATGAGAGCCCGCCGAACCGAAGCTCAAGGCATTTGTTCAAGAAGCCCGGTGGCGTTGTCGCCTCGACCGATGCGTCGAACGCTATGGCGACAATCCCGCAGGTATCATCAAATTGATGTCGCTCCAAGCAGGTTTTCTGGCCATGCCCGCGAGTGCCGGAATCCGTTCGGTCGACCACTTCTACGGCAGATATCCAAGCGTCGTTGCTCCCTCAGGACTAACCGTCCGGAGTCAGTAACGGCCCTTCGGCAACTGACAGAAGTGATCGCCAAGTGGACAGACTTCAATCCATGCTTCTTCGCCAGTTCCAGATCCGGTGTTACACCATGCACACTGATCACAGTCTTTACGCCAGGGTCCTGCAATTCCCGAAATGCCGCATCACCTTCCGGCTGGCCTCCAGAGATTACCTTGTCATGGATCTGAATGGCGTTCGGGAGATGCTTTGCATTGATTCTGTGTGGCAGCTGATCGGCTTTGGAATCGTTTCGAGTGTTTCCGAAGACAGGCAGATCTTCTGTCTTGATTCCGGCATTGGCCCCGTTGTTCGCCGTTGTCAGACCGCAGATTATTCGGTCGAAATCTGCTTTCAGCCCTCTTCGAAGCGTCCGACGTGACCAAGGGCTGGCACAGAACGCTTTGTGAGCAATTGGCGCAGAGTGAATTCAGGAGCAACGCCAACTTCAATTGCGGGGCGCCCGGCGAACAACCTTCTCGCCCGATGGACGGGAATACAATGGATCTTTTCGGTTCATCCGGATTCCCTGCTTTTGCGCAGCCGAGGCTGGACCTACCCCAGCAAGTCATCAATCACTCGTGCATGTGTGACATCGGCATCGGTGAGACTCGTGTCACGGCCGTCATAGGGGGCCGTCAGCCTGGTGTGATCCAGGCCCAGCGATGCCAGCAGCGTGGCATGCAGATCCTGGACATTGACGACATTTTCAACGGAGGCATAACCAAACGGATCGGTTGCGCCATGGACATAGCCCTGTTTGAAACCGCCACCGGCAAGCCAGAGCGAAAATGCGTGACGATTGTGGTCGCGCCCGTCGGGGCCTTGTGAGATTGGAAGACGTCCGAATTCTCCGGTCCAGATGACGATCGTGGAATCCAGCAATCCGCGCTGCCTCAGATCCTTGACGAGTGCCGCAGATGGCTGGTCCGTTCGTGCGCAGAGTCCCTTCAGACTCTCGGCATTGCGACTGTGAGTATCCCACGGCTGGCCGTTCATGTAGACACCGACAAAACGCACTCCCTGTTCGATCAATTTGCGGGCTGTCAGGCAACGCGCGCCGTATTCCTCGATCACCGGATTATCCAAACCGTACAGACTGCGGGTTTCTGCGGTCTCATCCGACAGATCCAGAAGTTTCGGGACAGAAGTCTGCATCCGGGCAGCGGTTTCGAAGTTAGCAATGCGTGCGGTCAGTTCCGTATTTTCCGGATACCGCGAGGATTGTCGGCGATTGAGTTTCTCCAGGTAACGCAACTGGTTCTGGCGGGCCTCAGCGGATACCCCGCCGGGACTTTGCAGATTCAGGACCGGCGAAGGGCCAGAGCGAAACACGGTTCCCTGATACACGGCGGGAAGCCAACCGGAACTCCAGTTCTTTTCGCCATCGATCGGCAACCCACCGGGATCCGAAAGAACCACGTACGAAGGCAGATTCTGATTCTCGGTCCCAAGTGCATACGTGACCCATGAGCCCAGGGTCGGCATCCCGGCAAACAGTCGTCCCGAATGAATCATGCGGAGAGCCGCTTCATGATCGACCGAGCCGGTTTTCATGGAACGGACCAGCGTGATTTCATCGGCGATGGATCCTGTGTGTGGCAGAAGTTCACACAATTCCATCCCGGACTGACCACAGTGACGAAAGCGATAGGGCGAACCGAGAACATTGCCTTTCTGCTTATCGAAATGCGTTTCCAGATCGCCAGCCGGGTAAGGCTTACCATGCCACTTCGTAAGTTCCGGCTTGGGATCAAAGAGATCCATCTGACTGGGGCCACCATTTTGAAACAGGCAAATGACCGACTTCGCACGAGGCTGAGAATCGTGGCCGGAGGCCGACGTCGTCTCCGCGGCGGCGCTCCGATTCTGATCGTTCAGCAGCGCGGCAAGAGCCAGCAGCCCGACGTTGCCGGCGTGCTGACCAAGGAACATGCGACGCGTAGTTTCGAGTGTTGAGTTTGATGGCAACATAGACCTGCCTATTCCAGATACAAGCACGCATTACTTGCCAGCAACAGCTGGCAAAAATCTGCCCATGCCCGCGATTCGGCGGGATCACCCTCGCCCGCATAGGCCTGTCGCTGCTCCTGGATGAATTGCAGCGTCTCCATCAATTCTTCATCGCTGCATTCGTGGGCGGTCGCCAGCACAAACGCGCGCCTGACGCGCGCCTCGGCTGACTCACCGGCTTCACGATGGATGCGTTGCGCAAAACTGCGACCGCGTTTCACTGCGAAGTCAGAATTGAGTAAACTCAGTGACTGCAAAGGCATCGTCGTCACTGGTCGATGCGTGCAATTCACCACCATCATCGGAGCATCGAACACATTCAGCAGGCTGAGTCCCTGGCTGCGTCTTTGCTGAAGATAGATCGAACGTCGAAACGCTCCCGGGTGGTCTTCAGCAACAATGACTTCCGCCGCACCATTCCGCGTTGTCGCGACATACGGGCCGTCACACGTGACATTAAGTTCACCGCTGATTGCCAGGTGAGCATCGCGGATGGCTTCCGCATCCAGACGCCGCAGCGGATATCGCCACAACAACCTGTTGGAAGGATCGACCTTAAGACCTTCATCGTTTGCCAGACTGGATTGACGAAACACGGCCGAGCGCAGGATCAATCGATGCAGCGACTTCAAGCTCCAGCCCGATCGAATGAATTCCTGCGCGAGCCAGTCCAGCAGTGCCTGATTCGACGGTTCCGCGCCGCTCATGCCAAGGTTCTCGGATGTGCTGACGAACCCAGTGCCGAAGTGATGTTGCCAGATTCGATTCACCTGCACGCGAGCCATCAGCGCGGCCGCTCGGGAATCCGGCTTCGTGACCCATCTGGCCCATGCCAGACGTCGACCGCTCGATGGAAACCCGTCCGCTGGCGGTGAGATCTCCATCGGATTCTGATCGTCATTCAGCACGCTGATGGGAGCAGGTTCTACTTTGTCCTTTGGCTGCGAGTACTCGCCGCGATCCAGCAGGAAAACGTCCGGTGGTGCGGCTGTCGAGTCGGTGAGCCAGGCGATTCGACCGGGTTCCGCAGTCTGCAAGTCCCGAATCTCAGCAGCGATGGATTTGATCTCCGCCTGCCGTCGCTGCAGTTCGGCTTGCCAGGCCTGGACGGCCGTCTCGTTCTGCGTCTCGCCAGCACCCGGACTTGACGTTTCAATCACCATGTCATCCACCTGAAAACTGCGGTTACAGCAGAATTCAAATCCAAAACTTCCATCGGGAAGATCCTGCTCACTCAGATCGACATGACGTCCCTCGGGCAACGCATCCACCAGATGTTCCAGCCGAAACTTATGCTCAGGCAGACGCGTAATGCGGACTCCAAACGAGCGCCCTGCCACATAGCCCTCAGCCCCGATGTTGCCTGCATGGGTCGAAGACGGTCCAGGATAATCCACATGCACCGCAGCGCCGCCAGCGGGATTGCCGTCGATCAGAATATTCCCGCCGGGCGTGGTGCTGCTGTTGTCAAAATCATGCAGCGCGATTCCGTAAGCAATGCGCGCGGCAGGCGTCTGGCCGTCATGAACTTTGGTGTCCAGCAGAGCGAACGACACCTGGATCCATTGGCCTTCAACATCCGGGGTCCAGTCAAACGCCTGTTTTGTCGATAACCATTTGTCGCCTGCGAGGCCACCTTCGATGATTTTCAGACGTCCTTCCGAGGCCAACGCTGCTGGCAATGTCTGCGGCGTTGCGTCGGCCTCAGTCTCCAGTGTCACAGCAGAGACACCTGCGGGGCCATCATCGCCGGGAATCGTGTTCGTCCATTGCTCATTCAATCGCCTGCTGTCGGTAAAGTCATCGGCAAATCGCACAAGATCTGGCAGCCGATTTTGTTTCATCCACTCGCGGTATTCAGCCTGAAGCGTTGTCAGCCGTGCCTTTGCCTCGTGGATCTTTGAGTCCCATGTTTCGTACTCTCCAGGAATGCTGGCGTACGTGAATCGGTCGTTGGGCTTCACCCATTTGTCAGGGTTGTAGGCAGGAAA
>JANOUN010000046.1:0-4942 GCA_031416875.1 Planctomycetota bacterium
CAAATTCAGATGTGCTGATCGTGGTCTGCCGCCATGGGAAGTTCGGGATAGAAATCTCGGACATGAATGTCCAAGGTACTAAAAAACAACTCGACGCGGAGAGTCAGGTTTCATGGGGATCTAAGGTTCCGACAAGCCGTCATCCGGCTGATTCCAGAGTCTCCAGGGATCATGCAGCCGACGCATCTCAGACAGAAGCAGCGATTCCATTTCAGCAAGCTTTTCAGCGTACTTCGGATCGGTTGCGAGATTCACCTGATGTGCCTCCGGCTGCGCATGAGACAGCCCAGTAACGGCTGAATCATGATGTTCGGCCAGAAATTCTTCAGGGTTCTCTTTCAAATTGAAGAGTTGCGTTTCACGAACCTGCCCGTCCAGCACATCGTACTTGATCAACTTCCAGTCGCCTTGTTTGACACACCGCATGCCGGGCTTTGTGCCGCCATTGTAGACGCCGTACATGACATCGCGAATCGTTTGCTGTGTTCCAAATAATACGGATTTAAAACTAGCACCTTCATTGGTTTCTGGTGTCGGAACGCTGGTCAAATCACACAGCGTGGCCAGCATATCCAGCAGATACACGTTGCCTTCGACGCGGCTTCCCGCCTTGATTCCCGGGCCTTTAACGATGAGCGGCGTGCGCCATGTGTGCTGATACAAATTCTGCTTGCCCTGCAGACCATGCCGTCCGATCGCCATGCCGTGGTCTGCCGTATAAAAGATATAGGTGTTGTCGAGTTCGCCCATGGCTTCCAGTTTCCTGAGCACCCGATCAATCTGAAGATCGATGTTTTCACTGCAGGCAAATTCACGGCCCAGTTCATTGCGAATGGTGCGTTCATCGCGATTCTCCCAGACGCCGCTCACTTCGACTTCGTCCCGCAGACCAGGATGCCCATGATGAAACGGATGTTTCGGCAGATAATTCACCGGCAGTGCCGGAGCCTTCGGATTTGCGGGCGGAAGGTTTTCTTTGTCGGTGTGATTTACAGCTCCGTATTTCGCCAGCAGTTCCGGTTTGCCGTCGCGCGTGTCGTGCGGATGCGAAAACCCGAAGTAGATCAGAAACGGATCAGGGTCATTTCGAGACTCGTGATCCTGCAGATAATTCAGCACCTGCTCCGCATGCCACGCGCTGCCGGATTCGTCATCACCGCCGCGTTTGGTTGCGTCTCTGCGAACCGTGAATTGTTTGTTGGCGGCTTCGTAGCTGTTCCCCATCTTGCAGGTCCGCATCGTGTCGTAACCTGCTCGGTTGAAAACCGCCGGAATCGTCTGCAATTCCAGATGTTCCGGGCAACGATGATTCTCTTTCGCTCCGGGAGAAATCGGCAAGTGCCAGACCGTTCTTCCGCACATCACCATGTGCCGCGACGGAGTGCACACGGCTCCACTGAACGAGCCCATATGACAGGCCCCGTCAAACACCATGCCTTCCGCTGCGAGGCGGTCCAGCGTTGGCGTTTCCAGTGAAGACAGCGGATTGTAGACCTTCAGATCGAACGGCGACTGATCGTCAGCAATAATAAACAGGATATTGGGTCGTTTGACTTCCTCCGCAGTTATGGTCACTGAAATCAAACAGGACATCAGGATGGCAGTCACGAATCGAATCGTCATGTGGGATCATTTACGTTGGGAATGTCGAGAGACCGGAAAAGTTCAGATTTCTGGCAAAAAGATGTGCGGCAGAAAAATCAATCTCAACGTATTCATGTCCTTGCCGTCCATCTTTCTGCAGCGATTCTTAATGCTGTGTTTGAGTCCAGTCAGAGTGGCTCAAACAGGATATCAGACCCGATGCCGAATTTCGCCGGCAACGGGATATTGGACCAGGCGGGATCATCACCGAGGCGAAACTGCCAGCGGCCGCTGAGCGACAATTCCCGCTCTCCGCTGACGACTGTCGGCGGCAACGGAAGATGAGTCTTTTCTGTGCCAGAATCCATTCGAATCACCAGCAAGTTGATATCATCCGGTACGATGGATTCCGCTGCGATCGTCATGCGGTTTGGTTCTGATTCGGAATGCGTCAGCGGAACACCGTTCATCCAGGCTTTTGTCCGTGCGTTCAATTCAGGCACAGTCAGACTCGTGTCACCGTCGGACAGCCATTCTTTTGACAGACGGACTGTGCATCGGATCCAGACCGCGTCCCGGTGCTGCAGAATTTCCCCCTGAGTCACCACATTCCAGGATGTCCCCAGCGGTGTCGTCGTCCACTGATTCTGGTATGTTGGTGCATGATCATCGGCGACCGGAGTTTCCATGACGTCGCGTTCGTTGCGTGTGTCATATTTTGAGCAAAACGGCTGGCCGCCCAGAATCTGATCGCTGGTAATTGTCGGGCACACAAATCGTTCGACGTGGGAGACGATCAGATCATTGCCCGTGAAGTGATCAACAAACGGCCAGCGTTTGGGGTTGTACATACAGTCGGTCATATCACGCATCAGCACGACATCTTTTCCATTGCGAACCATCTGTCGCAGTCCAAAAGGACGACCGAGTACGCACATGTTCGTATGAACGCCGACAAGAATCACATGCTTGATGCCTCGCGACTGCAGGATATTCCAGACTTCGTCGCCCTTGTCGCTGATGTAGTCGTGATCTCCATCAATCTCAATCAGCGGCGACTGCATCTTCCATGGCATGCCTGGGTTGCGGCCAAGCGCTGTCAGCTCCGCCGCCCATTTCGCATGTTCGGCCGGATCATCATCTTCGCCTCCGTCCGACTGATCGATCGGATATTCGGCGAGTTCCTCCGTCGGAATCCTTGAACACCAGAATGCGACATGCTTTGGCGCCGATTTGTCATGCGGCGCATTGATCGCGCGCTGCCGCGCCGGATGCTCTTCGTAAGCAGGCATACAATCGCTGGGCGAATGAATGACCGTGGCACCGCAGCGACGGACTTGTTTCAGAACATCGTTCATGCGGGGAGCAAATTCCTCCAGTCGGCGCACGGCATTGAGGCAGTGATGTTTGTCCCAGACGTCGCAGACAATGATCGCTGTCTCCGCGGCCGCCCAGGTTTGCTGTGCCGTCGCCCTTTCCCAAACATTGCCGCCAGCCGCACGATGCTGCGATCGCAGTTGCAGTTGCAGTTTCAGGTCGTCGCCATGGACCTGTTGGATGCCTGCGAAAAATGCCAGCACGATGAGCATGCTAGCCGACAAAAGTGTTGCGGAAGAATTCATAATCGGGACCTTCAGACGATTGAGCACGCACGGAGACAACATCCGTGTGGTCAGTCTCGACGATCTTTGCGATGTTTGCAATTCGATTCACTCTGAACCTTGCGCCGGATAGGATACGACGCAAATTGTTGCGTGAATATCGCGACCTCGGCAGAAACTGAAACTTGAATTGAGTTCCCCCATTGATCCGCATTGCTTACGTCATTCCAACTCTCGACCAGTCTGGTGCCGAACGACAGCTCACGCTGCTGGCGACCAGTCTGCCGCGCGAGTCGTATTCCGTCCGTGTGATTGCGTTGCAGCGAGGCGGACCCTATTTGAAGACGTTGACAGAAGCCGGCATCAATGTGCGAGTCCTGGGAAAGCGATTTCGTCTGGATCCATTGACCTGGTATCGACTGCGTCAGGAACTGCGGAGTTTTCAGCCTGACATTGTGCAGTCTTTTTTGTTCGCAGCAAATTCGTACGTGCGTCTGCCGGGAGTCACACCGTCAGCTGCGAAAATCGTCGTGTCCGAACGGTGCGTGGATACATGGAAGAGCGACTGGCAGTTGAGTCTTGATCGACGTCAGGTTCGGAGGACTCATGCGATGACCGCGAATTCGAACAGCGTCGCCGACTTCTACGCTGGCGTTGGAGTGCCCCGTGAGCTGATAACCGTGATCCCGAACGCGCTGCCGACGACCGAACCTCGCTATTCGAGGCAGGAAGCACGTGAGATTCTTGGGTTGGGAAATGAGCATCGGGTTGTCGGTTTTGTGGGACGTCTGGCACCTCAGAAGCGGCTGCACGACGTGATCTGGGCATTCCAATTGCTGCATCAGCTGGTTGAGAACGCCCGGCTGGTGTTGATCGGTTCTGGTCCGGAACGCGATGCGCTCTCGGAGCTTGCGACGAGCTTCGGTTGCCGCGACCGTATCGTCTTTACAGGACACCGTGAGGATGCTTCGGCGTTGATGGCAGCGTTTGATGCCTTCGTCCTCGGAAGTGATTTCGAAGGCATGTCCAACAGTCTGATGGAAGCGATGTCACTTGGACTGCCCTGCATCGCCAGCGACATCCCTCCAAATCGAGAACTTATCATCGACGGCGAGACCGGGCTGCTTTTTCCAGTAGGCAAGAGTCCGGATCTGGCGAAGCTGTCTGCCACGGTGTTGTTCGATGCTGCACTTGCGGATCGACTTGGCAGAGCAGCACGCCAACGCATCGCAACTCACCACAAAGTGGAGCAATTGATCACGGCGCATGAATCGCTGTATCAGCGGCTGTTGAATTGTTCAGCTTCATGATTTTGGAGTTCATTTTTGTCAACTGGCCACCCACTTTACCCAATTGCCCAAACTTCAGGCAAATGCCCGCGAGGAGGCCAAAATAGATGTTAAAACTTCAAGAATTGCACTCCCCAAATTGATTTTCTATGGGGAACGTAAGCCCCTCTGCCATCACTGTGACTTTTATGGTTAAGTTGATCTGCAGGTTTCCCTCATTTTGCACTATTTTCACGGAGGAGAAAAAATGCGACTTCAGCCACGGACAAGTCCTGAGACTGACCGCTGCATGGACTTGATCCAGCAGTTGGCCAGTGTTGTTGTACGCGAACTGTGCGTCGATGTTGGATTTGAGTCAGTTGTCCTGACAGGTCGTGCCGATTCATGGCACGGTAAGCAGGTAGCGACTTCTGCAGCGCGCCGCATGTATCCAAAACATCGCATCGAAAACCTGCTGGAAGTCACCAC
>JANOUN010000047.1:0-2094 GCA_031416875.1 Planctomycetota bacterium
CACGTCTCCGGATTCGCTGTCCTGGTACAGATTGAGACGACGCCACCGGAGGAGTGTCCAATGGCGTGGACTTAAGGCGAGCGGGGGATGTCAATCCCCTGATGTTGCAGTCAAAACGCGGAGAATCAGGGCACTTACGTACCCCGCTCGCCAGTCGGATTCCTTAAGTCCACGCCATTGGGGGGAGTGTCACAAGAGACTGTTGGCGGTGCAACACAGAAACCGGCCATTCGTCCAAAGTCTCAGGCGGATACGAACCGAAAGTGCGACAAGGGTGGCACATTCGTTTAACCGCGCGGGCAACGCCCCGCGCTTCGCATTTCAAATTTCCTGACACTACCGGATTCTATGTGCATATGAAAAACCGGGTTTACAGAATGCGTTAAGTGCAGGAACCTTCGTTTGCTTTAAGACGGAGGAACGAGCATGGACGCTCAAGTGCAAACCCGGTCGTGTGACCGGAAGCGGGGTCAAGTCGGTAAATTGACCTCAAAGGGATGCCGACAAATCTGTATTCCGATGACTCGCGGACAATATGACGTCACATGGAATGCCCCGGCAAGCGTCAGAGAATATCTGGAACCGCTCATCCGTGACTACCCCGAAATGTTTCCCGCTTCGATTTCAACCGGGTATCAGCTTCATGGACATTTGCCGGAATCAAAAAAGCTGCCAGGTGTCAGGTTGAGGCAAATCAGAACCAGTGACGGCGTTTACACGTTGCGTCCCAGTTTTGCCTTTTCCTACATGACGGGCACAGTGGATGAACTGGAAAAACCCTTGTTTCTGCTGGCCCTGCATGTACCGATCTGGGCGGTGACATTCGTATTTGGCAGGAACGATATGTACTGGCAGCGACTGGTGGAACGCATGGGCCGCAACAGTCTGGTCGGCACGACTGTGCGAGTTTCCGAGAAGATGCCACAGCACATTGCTGCAGACGAACATCACCTGGACTGGCGGGGAGAAAAAGGATTTCTGGCGATGACAGCAGCGTCCGGCTGCACTCTGGGAGCCGCTCTCAGCAAAGCGGCAGACGAAGATCACCTGCTGGAAGCCTATGGAGTGTTCGACAAAGAGGCCCGCGATGTCAGTCCCGACTGGCAGCCGCAGACCGTCAACACAGATGGCTGGAAAGCGACTCGCAACGCCTTCACGAAATTGTTTCCGAAGATCGTTCTGCTGCTGTGTTTTCTGCACGGCTTTCTGAAAATCCGCGACCGTTGCCGCAAATACCACGACCTGCATCAGCGTGTGTGGGACGTCTACCGAGCCGAATCGGCTGACGACTTCGGCATTCGCATGGACGCGATGAAAACGTGGAGTGAAACCGCCGACCTGCGTGGCCCTGTTCAGGAGAATCTTGAGAAGCTGTTTGCTCACAAGGACGATTACGCTGCCAGCTACGCTCATCCGAACTGCTATCGAACGAGCAATCAGGTGGATCGGCCCATGAACCGCATTTGCAGATCGCTCTATGCCAGTCGAGGCATTCATGGCCACCAAGCAACGTCGGAACGTCGTTTGCGAGGTCTCTGCCTTCTGGAGAACTTCCGTCCGTTCGCTCCTCGAAGCAACGTCGATCGCCAACACCAAAGTCCAGCTCACCGACTCAATGATCGCTCCTACCACCCAAACTGGCTCCACAACCTCCAGTCATCCGCTTCACTTCAAGGATTCCAACACACCACATAGAATCCGGTAGAGTCAGCAGATTTTCAACTGCCCAGGGTGGCTCTGGCGAAACCGGCGGCGATCCGTTGGGGCTCATCACCCTGTTCATCGTTGAAGGTGTTGAAGGCGGCGTGGCCGAAGTGGGCATAGCTGCCGGAGCTGGCGATGCAGATGTGAACCTGCAATCAACCGCCACGGGTAACGAAGAAACTCCGTTAGACATGCCAGAATCAAGTAGTCCTTTAAACCGAATCCCGAACGATACACGGGCTGTTAACACACTAGCGAGTGCGCGTCCTGAAATGAGGTTTGGATTTTGAAACGCTGGTAACAGAACTCCCCTAGGGTGACTGAAGACACGACCTAAGCTCACCGCATCGACTCGGCGATCGTCGAGCGGTCCGAAAAATCCGCGTTTTA
>JANOUN010000048.1:0-8742 GCA_031416875.1 Planctomycetota bacterium
GCGTCCTCTATCACAAATTTGTAGGTGGATTTAGACCGAGAATCACGCGATTGGGCGCAAATAATTGAATTCTTTGACTCTTTTTGATTGTTTTCATTCGCGGTTATTCGCGCAATTCGCGGCTTGGAAATGGGGTCTGTACCCAATTGTGCGGACCACCCTTTGGCCCTTTTGTCTTTGGGTTCCTGACCCATTTTCCAAGCCCCGGCAAACTACGGTGCGGCCTTCGTTTCAATCGCGGGAGTGACGGATTGCATGAACGCCGCCTGACCACCAACGACCGGCAGCGTGATCGATGTGGCGGCGAGGTCGATGGTGAGTTCCGTTCCGGGGTCCGGCCACAGCGTAAAGTCACGGTCACTGGAAAAGATCATGAGTCCGATTTTTTCGCCCTTGGCAATCACCTGGTCATCCGGTTGCAGGTCAAACGTCAGATCATAGAACTGCCCCGGCACCAGCAGTTCGCTTTCCGTCAATGAACGATGATTTTGCGGATCTGCCCAGCCGCGCGTGATCACGTCGTCCGTGATGCGTTTGCTGTCGGTCCACGGAAGTGAGACGAGCCAGACTGAAAGATTGGCCGACGGTTTGTTGCTCGCCAGTCGAATCGACAGCTTCGCAGTGCCGGAGAGATGCAATGGTCCCGTCAGCACGGGCGTGGCAAACAGCAGTCGATGATCGGTCCATTCCGCTTTCGCGAGGACCGCTCCGCTGAACGAAAAATTGTCGATGATTTTTCCGTTGCCCTGGCCAGGAGCAATCTCCGCCTGCAGGCGACCAACCTGCGATCCGCCCGCGATTGGATACAGCGTTACGCCGACAGCTTCCGGATGCGGATAGTCCGGATACGACGTCCCGTCGCGGCCTTCGACTTCTTCGCGCACGATCCAGGCCTTTGGACTTTTCTCCACACCATTTTCAACGCCGTACAGGTAGCGCGTGAACCAGCGATTCATCTGCTTCAGCGGTGGAGGTCCGCCGTGACCGCCCTGATGCATATAGATCTGCACCGGAAGGCCCTTCGCTTTGGCGGCCTCATAAATTCGCACGCTGTGTTCGGGCATGACGTTCCAGTCATTGAACGCATGTGACATCAGGAGTGCGGCTTTCATCGGGCCAAGATCGTTCAGATAGTCTCGTCCGGCCCAGAACGCATTATAGTCGCCCGAAACGCGATCAAACCCTTCCGCCATATCCTTGTCGCGCACATTGCAGTCGCAGTACTTGCGAAACTTCGGATCTCCGCTGTTGACGAAGTTGTAGAGCACATCGATGTCTTCACCCAGGTAACCACCGGGATGGCGAACAAGGCCATGGGATCGATAGTAATGGTAATATGACGTGTTCGGGGCCACCGGAATAATGGCTTCAAGGCCAACGACACCAGTCGTCGCGGCGGCAAGCGGAATCGTTCCGTTGTATGACGTGCCTGTCATGCCGACCTTGCCGGTACTCCAGAACGCGGCAACTCGTTCATCGCCGTCCGGTGTCGTGTAGCCATTGGCGCGACCGTTGAGCCAGTCGATGACGGCTTTCGGTGCGAGTGATTCATTGTCGCCACCGATTGTCGGACATCCCTGCGATAACCCGGTCCCGGGCGACGAGGAATGCACGACCGCAAATCCGCGAGGAACCCAGTCGGCGACCTGCGATTCCGAAATTGTCGGCCGCAGGCTCTGCTGATCAATCGCGGCGGGTGTCACATGCTTCGGAGGCTGAGCACCCACCTCCTGCCGTGGGCTCCAGAAATACTGCGAGTCGTTGGTGCCGGTGCCAGCATAGTACGGACTGGATTCGTAGACGACGGGCACTTTCAGCCCATCCGTATCGGTTTGTTTCTGACGGGTCACATCGACGTGCATCCGATCAGGTTTGCCGTTACCGTCAGAATCAAATTCCGTTTCGACCCACAGATCGTGTCGAATCCAGCCGTTGTTGAACGCTTCGACGACCTGGGCCTCGCCGTCTTTGAAGACAGGCTTTGCGGGCTCTTCGGCCAGCGTCGTTCCGTCAAGCAGAATTCCGGTGGCCAACAGTCGCAAAATGTTCTCGGACGAGAAGAATCGAATTGCCATCGTATGCTTTCGTCTAATCAGAATCCAAATGACGCCCCTGGCGAGCCGGAATCCCCTGAGTCGCCAACGAGCGCGGCGGAGGCGCGTCCAGGTCAAATCGCTTCAGAAACGCGGGTCGGTCACGGCGACCTCCGCGAGTGTAATCGCTCCAGAGTGTTTCCGCGACGGTTTGAGGCACATGCTGATACTCCAGGGTCAGAAATTCAAACAACCGTTCGAACAATCGAATCAGCGAGATTCCATGCCGCCGCTGTTCCTGTTCGTACAGCCAATCGGACAACTGCAGCAGGCGATCGAATGCGGATGGCTGATCATCGATCATCAGCCGCAATGTGGCCGGAAAATTTCCACTGTTGCCGATCAGGTCCCAGTACCTTGCAAAGCGTCGCAGTCGATGAAGTGTGTCAAAGTTCAGCAGGCGATTGCTGAGGATTTCAAAGGGCGGAGATGGACTGTAGATCATCTGCCACTCATCATCATGCCGGACAATCGGCGTTCCCTTCAATCGCTTCAGAATGCCGACCTGAATCTCCTGCGGTCGCAGGGCAAACATGCGGTCAAAACCGTGACCGAAACTTTCCAGAGTTTCACCAGGCAGGCCCACGATCAGATCGGCATGAATATGCACGCCGGAACGATCACGCAGAAAACGGAAATTCTCTTCCAGCTTTGCGTTATCCTGAGGACGGCTGATGAGTCGGCTCACATCATCGTTGAACGACTGCACGCCAATCTCAAACTGCAGGACACCTGGCGGAAACTTTACAATCAGCTCACGCAGTGATTCCGGCAACCGGTCCGGAATCATTTCGAAATGCAGAAACAGACCTGGTTCACAACGATCCAGGAAGAACTGCAGGATCGCCCGACTGACACGCAGATTCAGATTGAACGTGCGATCCACGAACTTGAACTGCCGCGCACCGCGATCGAACAATTTCTGCATGGCCGACAGAAACTGATCAAGCTCGAACAGCCGAACGGGAATCTCCAAAGCCGACAAACAGAACTCACACGTAAACGGGCAGCCACGAGACGCTTCAACGTAGATCACGCGATTCGCGATGTCTTCGTCTGAATACAGATCGTAGGGCAACTGGATCTGATCCAGCTGGGGCACCGGAGCGTGGATAACTTTGGGGACAGCAGTGGCCTTCAACGACGATGCTGTCCACGATGCAGCGGACGAATTCAACAGCTGTGCGCACAATTCTCGAAACGCGTGATCGCCTTCGCCCGTAATCACATAATCCGCAAGTGCGACGATGGCCTGGCCGTCCGTGTCGTAACTGACTTCCGGACCGCCCAGCACGACAATCGTTTGCGGCCGGACGCGTTTCAGATCCGCGATCAGCCTCGTCGTCTGTTCGACATTCCAGATATAAATCCCAAAGCCTGCGATTCGAGGTGAATGTTCCTGAATCGCCGACAGCATATCGACCGCATTGTCATTGATCGTGAATTCCAAAAGCGTCGTCTGCGGCCTCAACGCACCCATGTTCGCATGCAGATATCGCAGACCAAACGAACTGTGGCTGTATCGCGCGTTCAAAGTTGAAAGTACGATGTCAGCCAAGGGAGAGACTTTCGAGGATCGCGGCGGGAACTGTGCTTTGCATGAGATTGTAACAGTCCCTGCCTTCGATTTCCTCCGCCGTCACGCCATCGGATGCGAAGTGAGGGCGATAAACTTCCAGCCGATCAGAAACCAACCTTTGCCATAGGAATCGCACCAGCGAACTTCAGATTTCAGCATCACCGGCGCGCCTTGCATGCTGTGGATTTCCAGTGTTGCCAATGAACCTGTGGCGATCGTCGCATTGCAGATAATCCCGATTCCCTGAGCCGACATGTCTTTGGAGAACGCCGAAAGACTCGGACTGTGCGAGAAGTGAATCTGGACGGGCCGCACAAACGGATGACGTGGCTCTGTCCGTCGCTCAGAGAATCGAGAACGCTGAATCTCGGACAGCAGTCGGTCAATTTCTTCCTGCATTGAAAATCTCCTCCATTCAACCGTCAGCTCAGTCACGAATGCAGATATGACTGCGCTGCGATTCCAAAGTGTCCGGGTAGTCGGATCGCGCATGAACGCCGCGGCTTTCACGGCGTTCCAAAGCCGCTGCCGCCATCGAACGTGCCACGAGCATCATATTCTGAAGTTCCCAGCCGGCGGGATCGACAAGATCACGACGACAAACATAATTCGCCCAGAAATCCAGCTGCTGCCGAGCCATCACAAGGTCCTGCTCGTTCCGACTGATACCCACGTTGCGCCACATCAGACTCCGCAGGGAATTGCGAATGTCGGTCAGGTCCAACTGATCATCGACCCGGGCCTTTGATGTCATCGAAGGCGATTCCAGGCGTGGCGCTGTGAAGTTGTCGGGCTGGCTCAATGCTGCCTGCGAGGCATTCTGACCACAGCGCAGTCCAAACACAACGCCCTCCAGCAGACTATTACTCGCCAGACGATTGGCTCCGTGCAGCCCGGTCGATGTGACTTCACCGGCAGCCCACAAACCAGGCAACGATGTGCGGCCGTCGGCGTCGGTGGTGACGCCGCCAACCATATAGTGGGCTCCGGGGCGAACGGGGACTTTAGCCTTTGTCAGATCCAGGCCAAAGTCTGCACAGACCTGACCGATATGCGGAAATCGATGTCGCACATGATCTGCCGGAATCGAAGACAGGTCCAGATAGACGCACGGATGCGATGTCTTCGACATCTGCTGAGTGATGGCCTGACTGACAACATCGCGTGGAGCCAGTTCACCGGCGGGATCGTAATCCTGCATGAAACGATAACCATGGCAATCGACCAGACGCGCGCCTTCGCCACGGACGGCCTCGGAAATGAGGTAACGCGAACTGCCCGCGATGTAGAGCACCGTCGGATGGAACTGCATGAATTCCATATCCCGCAGTTCGCAGCCGGCACGCAGGGCGACCGCGTGACCGTCCGCGGTGGCAATCTGTGGATTTGTCGTTTCGCGATACAACGCCCCCGCGCCGCCGGTGCACAGAATGGTCTGCTTCGCCCATACGAATGTCCGGCCATGGTTCGGATTCCACACCAGAGCGCCACGACAATTGCCTTCGTGAGTCAAAAGATCGATCGTGAACGTCTTTGGCCAGATATCGATATGCTCCGCCTCGCTGGCGCGGCGATTCATGGCCCGCATCACTTCCTGTCCCGTCGCATCACCAAGTGCGTGGGCCACACGCGGATGGCTGTGACCGCCTTCGAGTGTCAGTGCCAGTTCGCCATCGACTTTGTCAAATTCTGCCCCGTAAGTGATCAGATCCCGAATTCGTTGCGGCGCTTCGCGGATGACCAGTTCCACGATCTCCGGATGGCACAATCCTTTTCCGGCCGCAATCGTATCAGCGACATGATTTGAAAAATCATCAAGCGGATCAAGGACCCCGGCGATGCCTCCCTGAGCATACGCGCTGTTGGATTGCTGGAGCGAATCCTTCGTGATCACAACTGTCCGCAGCGTCGGATCCACTGCCAGGGCGGCTCGAATGCCAGCGATCCCCCCGCCAATGATCAGAACGTCGGTATACAGATGCGGTACCCGTTTTGGATCAAACGGCACCAGATAGCGTCGCAGTGTCGGGACATGAATCGTTCGCGGCTGCATGAAGATGTTTCGACAGGAATTCGGGAAGTTTCGAACGGTGGAGTGACAATGGTATCATACAAAGTGCGCTGCCATTAACGCGTCATTCTGATCGACAACCCAAAACTTTATACCGCCGGCGAAATCCAGACTTATCAGCCAAGCATCGCCACACTCAATTGTTCGATCTGTGACAGAACTTCTGCCGCCGTGTCACCACCGACCTCGATTTCTCTGTTTTTCCGATTCAACGGCTGCGAAAACCTCAACATTTCCTCCTGCCGCAGCAGGATGCGGGCAAACGAATCCTGCGCGATCACTGACGCTGGATCTGTCGGATGCCACTCCAATTCGTCGCTCCCGATATCCCGCATGTGATGCATAATCTCATTGAGCAACCGATCACTCGTCGCCGATCCCGGACTGCACATCTCCAACCGCAGGGGACGACACATCAGACGTTCCTGCAGCCTCGCTACGGATTCGTGCAGAATCGGGTGGACCATGTCCGCCGCCACATCGATCGCAGGCTCGAGCACAAAGCGCCGATACCACATCCCAGGATGGGGAACGGTCAACTGCAGCGTGTTTGACATCCGGTCGCCGTACAGAATCAGATCGAGGTCCAGCGTGCGAGGCCCCCAGTGGCGCGTGCGAACCCGGTGGAACTTCGCCTCGATCTCATGCAGCAGCCGCAGGAGTTCGGCGGGACTCAGATCGGTTTGCAGCACAGCTGCCGCATTCAGAAATTCCTGACCAGCTTCCGCACCGACCGGGCGCGTCTTCAGCACGCGACTCATTTCGACGCCGTGGCATCCGAGCAACTGTAACTGCCCAAGCGCATCTTTGAAGACCTGCCCTGAAATCTGCAGATTGCCACCAAGGGCGATCAGACATTCATTCAATGCCACCACTCCGAATCAAAAACCGAGGTGGCTGTAGTGTATTGCTGAAGTCGGGAATTCGCGGCAGCAATCCCGGCGGCGTCAGAAATTACACCGTCTTCGAGACACCGGCAATGCGTCGCACAGGATCAAGAACTGGTAAGGCCGTTCTTGATATTTGTCCACCATGCACTCACTCCGCCACCGGCTGAAGTCACACCAATGATGATGGCCACCAGGATCATGGCGAGCATCACAGCGTATTCAACCGCGGTGGTTGCGTCGTCTGCGGCGAAAAATTTTTTGATAGCTGAGATGGCTCTCATGGAATTTGATCCAGGAGGAGATATTGGAAACGTTTACCAAACCAACCCTAGATCGGATTTGGAACCGTATCCCGGAATTCATGGACTTTGAATAGCCATTCTGACCGGCCTCTCACAAAATACTTCATGCAAGCGACAGAACCCGCAGAATCATCACAGAAACCCAACACTCTCATGCCCGACTACTCCACTCGACTCAACACTCGCATCAGTGTTTTGAAAACGCCTGCACTCGTGGGAATTGATCCTCGCTGGGACTTGTTGCCGGCATCAATCAAAGCAGTTGCAGAATCAAAATCTGCAAATCGCTGTGAACGAGATGCTTGGGCGTTCGAAGCGTTTTCGAAACAATTGATCGACATTGTGGCTCCTCTTGTTCCTGCCATCAAACCACAAGTTGCCTTTTTCGAACAGCTGGGCGTACCGGGATTCAGGGCTTTGCATTCCGTGATGAAATACGCACGTCAGACAGGACTGATCGTCATTGCCGATGCCAAACGCGGCGACATTGGGTCCACAGCCGAAGCATACGCCGACGCCTGGCTGGCTGGCGAGGACCCGAATGCAGCGGCATGGCCCGCCGACGCCCTCACGATCAACCCTTATCTTGGTACTGATTCACTGCAGCCATTCGTCGATCTTGCCCACCACCGTGGAGCAGGAGTTTACGTGCTCGTTCGCACGAGCAATCCCGGTGCGTCAGAGTTTCAGGACCGGATTTCTGACGGACAACCGCTCTTCGAAGTTGTGGCCCGGACGGTACAGCTGCTGAGTGAGACCATGCGCCCTGCCAATCAGGTTTTCGGCTGCGTCGGTGCGGTTGTCGGCGCCACGTGGCCCACACAACTTCAACAACTTCGCAGTCAAATGCCCGCCGTTCCACTCTTGATCCCTGGCTACGGAGCCCAGGGCGGTACATCATCCGACACCGCCGGTGCCTTCCATCCAGATGGGCTCGGTGCGATCGTTAACAGCTCGCGTGGCATCAACTTCGCATGGCAACGTAAACCATATTCAGATCAATTCAGTGAATCCCGGTGGCAGGACGCTGTCGCCGCCGCCACACACGACATGATCGCTGACCTTGCTCGACATACGCCAGCTGGCAGAATTTGAACTGCTTGCAGAACTGCTTCTGGGAATCGGTTTCCCAATGCGGCTTCAGTCGTTTGCGGTCAACCTCAGCACTCGGATACTGGCGGTCATTGGTACGACAGGTATCGAGAAATACTCTAGAGCCTCGCAGTTATTGCATCCAGCCCCGCTTACGCATCTTTATTAATCTAGCGGTTTGAGTCGATAGAATCATCTAAACCGTTGAGCCGGGTGTATTGGCCCTCGCAGGTATTGCTCTGACGTCCGTTTTTTCATTTCAGATTTTGAGGGGTTCAACTGTTCATGTCCCGCGATTTTTATACTCTCGACGAACTTGCACTGCAAATTGGCAGAGATCGTCGTCAGGTTGAAAAACTTGTCAACCGAGGCATCATTCCGGGGCGACGAGTTGGCGGTGACTGGCGATTCAATGAAATTGAGATTACGCACTGGCTGGAACAGGATCTTCGAGGACTCGACGACCAGGGCTTGGCCCAACTGGAACAATCTCAGCAATCCGGCGATCAGAAATCGCAAAGTCCCATTGCCGGGCTACTGCATCCAGAGACCTGTGAAATTCCGCTCGATGCCGGAACTCGGCCAGCCGTTCTGCAGGCACTGATCGAAGTCGCAGGTCGCACCTGGCAGGTTTGGGACCCTGCGTCGATCCTGAAAGCTGTAAAGGAGCGCGAAGATGTGATGTCAACGGGCTTCGAAAATGGCATCGCAATCC
>JANOUN010000049.1:0-2154 GCA_031416875.1 Planctomycetota bacterium
GTGAACGAGCCTTACGCGCCACAGCTGCGCTGCGTGCTGCCAATATCCCTTATGCCGTCGCCGGTGGCAACGCGGTCGCTGCGTGGGTCGCGCGAGTTGATCGGGCGGCGGTTCGCAATACGCAGGATGTGGATATTCTTGTGCGTCGGTCTGACTTCGATGCCGTTAAAGTCGCTTTGGAGGCCGTTGGATTCACGCACCACGAATTGATGGGCATCGATTGCTTCATCGACGGCCCTGACGGCAGCCCTCGAAATGCCGTGCATCTGCTGTATGCCGGTGAAAAAGTCCGGCCTCAGTATGCCACGCCGTCCGCCGAAGTCACGGAAATCGAACATGCGGAAGAATACGACGTATTGACGCTGGAAGCTCTGGTGAGAATGAAACTGAATTCATTCCGCCGCAAAGATCAGCTACATCTCCTGGATTTCATCTCGATCGGCCTCGTCGATGCGACATGGATCCCAAAGCTGCTGCCCGAACACGCCGCACGCCTGCAGCAACTTCTTGACGATCCTGACGGTTAAGTTCGATCCGGCGAGCGGCATGCGTCAGCTTGCCGGTACGATGCGATTCTGTTTATTGGAAACGCACCTGAAGCATCACAACTTTCCCGGCTGGCTGAACGCCGCGCCGCTCGCCAACAGTCGTCGCGGCTTCCGCCGGTATTGGTCCTTTCAGCCCTCACGCCGAACCTGACTTCGCCAGTTGTGTCGATTCTGACATGGCAAAATGCGGGAATTTGAGGGCGACCGAGGTTGTCTTGCGTGTCGGCTTGAATCTGTGGTTCGTCGGTTGGTATCCTGCGCGGCGAATTCGTGCGGTTCAAACCGGGTTCGACGGGCTTCCTCGGCCAGTCGGCAACAAAAATCGGATGATTCACGAATTCAGCGGCTTCGCGGTAGTGGCGAAATTGGCAGACGCGCACGCTTGAGGGGCGTGTGGGGCAACCCGTGCAGGTTCAAGTCCTGTCTACCGCAATTCCCCTCTGTGTGAGGCTGTGATTTTCGAATCACAGCCTCATTTTTTGCGCTGCCCAATAGAAGATTGGAGTAGGGTGCGTGAAGCAGAGCGCAACGCACCACCGGGAGAACGGTGTGTTTCGCGTCGCTTCGCACGCCCGGCAACTCGAATGGAATCTTCACCTGCGGCATCGGGCTAATTCGACTGTTTGACATGGCCATTGACGTCCGCATCGGGCTTGGGGACTGTCGTTTTAG
This sequence comes from Planctomycetota bacterium, assembly GCA_031416875.1. Classification (GTDB taxonomy): domain Bacteria; phylum Planctomycetota; class Planctomycetia; order Planctomycetales; family Planctomycetaceae; genus SXXK01. The sequence continues at coordinate 1,221 of JANOUN010000049.1, forward strand.
GTTCACAGAATTAGCAAATTCGTTTAACGGCGAGCCGCAGGCGCAGGCGAAACACGGCAACGACGCCTGCGGCTTGCCGTTAAACGATTAAAACGACAGTCCCCCGTGGCCGTTGGGGTCAAAAGCATAACAGTCGAACTAATCGAAAGATGAATTTACGATGAGCAGTAATCAACCCCAAGATGTCGTCGGTTTCACTTTCAGCGTCGATGATTTCTGCAGACAGGTCGCAACGGAACTCAAGGTTTCCATCGACCAGATTGAAGGCGCGGTCCGATTGCTCGAAGACGGCAATACGATCCCGTTCATCGCCCGATATCGAAAGGAAGCCACGCGAGGACTCGACGAACGCCAGCTTCGGGCGATCGAAGACATGCTGGCCCGTGCGCGCGAACTGGCAGCTCGCAAGAATACGATCCTCAAAACGATTGCCGAACAAGGACAACTGACACCGGCGCTGAGAACGCAGATCGAACAGTGCACCGACAGTCGTGTGCTGGAAGACCTCTATCTTCCGTATCGTCCGAAAAAGAGAACTCGTGCTGCAATGGCCAGGGAACGTGGCCTGCAGCCGCTCGCCGATCTCCTGTTGAGTCAACAACGACTCGGGGGAACTCGCAAAGACGCGATCAAATCGTTCATCAATCCTGAAAAAGATGTGGCCGATGAAGACGCCGCCATTCGCGGAGCCTGCGATATCGTGGCGGAAACGTGGGCTGAAACACCAGCGAATCGCCAATGGATCGTCGAACAGGTTCAACGGGGCGAACTGGTTTCCACAGTCAAGAAAGGGAAAGCCGAAGAGGGCAGTAAGTTTGAAAACTACTTCGACTGTCACGAACGAGTTTCCAAAATGCCCGCGCATCGGTTTCTGGCCATGCAGCGCGGTGAAGCCGAAGGCATCCTGCGCGTAAGTCTGTCGATGGATGATGAA
>JANOUN010000050.1:0-5095 GCA_031416875.1 Planctomycetota bacterium
CCCCTTTTCCCAAGCCACTAAACTCGAAATCGGAACGTTTCGCAGACGTAACGCCACATCCAGTACGCCGCTGTGCGATTGGAAATGATAAAACGCCCATTCCCCCTCATCCCCGGCTTCAGCAGGTGTGCTTCCGCCTGACTGCTTCCATCGGCGAAGTACAGATCTGCGATCGCTCGATATGCGGTGCTTGCCAGTTGTTCCTGCCCCTGCTGGTTGGCTTTTGTTGCCAGCGGCCCATGAAAGCGGGTCGTCAGAGATTCCGGAGCCATGACTTCCCCCTTGGGGGAAATCAGGTCCACGCGCGTCAGAAAAGTGATATCCGCCAGGTGATCCAGCTTGATTTCCAGCGGCATTTCATCCTGCAGATCATCGCGGTCACCCTGATCAATATACATGACCGCGTGCAGTCTTTCTGAAGGTGCAATGCTCGCGATTTCCTGTCCGGCTTCAATCAGGCATCCGGCGTTCTCAGGATCGAGCGGCGTTCCCGTCCACCGACCTAATTTCATCGCATCGACTTCATTCCGCGGCGGTTCCGGCACACGCTTGGCGGCCACGAGTGTGCCACCCGTTGTCGCGCGGACCACGCGTTGCAGGTTCAGACGCACGGTTTTCTGAATCTGCTGTTCCAGTTCCAGCGCTTCAGCGATCGCTACACCTTCACCCGCAGAATCTTCGTTGATGTTGTATTGACGAATTTCCTGCGTGCGGAAGACCCAGTTCAAAACGTGCTGCAGGAGTTCATCATGTCTTCGCAGATCGTCGGGGCTTTCGAGGATCACGATGACATCGCCCGCCGCGACCGTTTCTCCATTGCGGTGAATTCGATCGTATTCGGCAGGGACAGGAAGTCCCTTCAGAAGATCCAGTTTTGAAGGATCGATCAGCAGCTTACCGGGATCGAAAGGAGCCGCGATTTCAGCCGCTGCTTTTCGCGCGCCGTTCTGAATTTTCAGCAATTCATCGTAGTGACTGCGGTACTCGTCAGGATCCAGAATGATGCCGTTCACAGGCGCAGGAACCATCACGACATTCTGTGGTTCCAGAAAGCACGGAGCTTCGTGATACCAGGGAATCGGTGTGCTGAAAGCGACGTAGACGACACCACCGAAGAGCAGCGATGAGATGGCAATTTTCGTTTTGCTCATGGGTTCCATCCGAGGTGTGGCAATGATCTGGTAGATACTGCGAAACATACTGAAGACAATCCCGGCCATGGAAAATACCATGACCGAAATGCCGATGCTCTGCAGATCATACGGTTTGAGCACCGTATACAGAAACATACTGATCGACACCAGAATCACCCAGCGATACAGCCACGCCGCAATCGCGTACGTGACGAACCAGGCTCGACCGGTTTCCGGCATGAACGGATCGGGCTTCGATTCGATTCCCAGGCAGTACCAGGAAAACGCTTCGCGGAGCAGTTTTTCAGACTTTTGCCGGAGATTCGGAATCTCCAGAAAGTCGCTCATCATATAGTAACCGTCGAACCGCATCAGCGGGTTCAGGTTAAAGATGACGGTGGTGATTGTCGTCACAAAAAATGTGTTGAGCGCCAGGTAATGCAACATCCCGGATTCAGTCAGCCACCAGACATAGATGGCGACTCCCGACAGGATGACTTCGATATACATCCCCGCCGCACCGATGATAATCCGATGCCACTTGTTCCGCATCATCCACGAATCTGTGACGTCGCAGTACAGGCACGGACTGAACACCAGCAGCATGACACCCATTTCATGACATTCGCTGCCGTAATACACGCAACTGAGGCCGTGACCGAATTCGTGGATGATCTTGGCGAGCCCCAGCGTGACCCACAGATACATCAGGTTTGGCCAGCCGAAGAAGCTTTGAAATTCGGGCAGCTTACTGCGAAACACTTCCAGGTTCGCACCCAGCACCAGCCATGATGACACGACAAAGATCACGCAGATCGTGGCACAGAACGGATGAAACATCCACCTCACAAAGGGAAGCAGCGCACGCAGCGTGCGTTCCGGATCCCAGCCTGGCAATCGCACTGAGAGCAGACTCATCAGCGTCTGCTTGATCTTTTCCTTGCGCGTCTTCTGGCGTTCCCGCACGACCGCGGCCCCCTGCCCTACGCGATTGCTGACGACCAGTCCCTTGCGATGCAGGTCGGTGATCAGTTGCTGAATGTCGCTGAGCGTAATCTGCAGCGTCGGGAATTCAAATTTGAGCTCGTCACGCACCGCTTCGAGACTGCGAACGCCGTCCAGCAGTTCCAGAATCCGGTACTGCTCAATCTGCAGCCGATGATACTTGAGCGCCACAGGATCTTTGATGACCTGATAGCCAACGCCAAGATAATCAATCTTGGCAACAACCAGGTCGGCGCGTTTTCGTAATGGAATGGGTCGCTGGTTCGAAGCGACCATGTTGCCGGAACTCATTCTGCACGCTTCTTCGGCATGATCGTGGCTTCAACCGGCAGGCCTTCCAGCAACAGCCAGCGCCCGTATTTGTCCTGACGATTCGGCACATTCACATCCACGCTGAGGTGCAGCGTCTGAGATTTCCTGTCCACCTTGGGGCTGATCAACTCAATCGTGCCGATGAAGACTCCATCCGGCTCCTGTGCCAGGAAAGCTGGTTCCGGGGCGAACGGGCCGCCACCACGTTCGAAGGGATCGTCAGCGTTCTTGTCGTTCTCGATCGAGGTTCGTCGGTCTGGTTCGAAATCTGAGGCTTCCGGCTTGATCGATTTGCCCGAGGTGTCGATCCTGATTTCCACTGAATCGCCGACGAAGACTTCTTCGCGCCGCTTATAATCGACCTTCAGCACCGCCCGGAGCAACGACATGTCTGTGATAGTGATCACCGGGTCGCCTGGTCGCACGCTTTGACCCGGCCAGCGATGAATTTTTGTCACTAACCCGTCAAACGGTGCATAGACCTCATACTGAGCCAATTGAGCCGTCTTGGTCTCCAGCGTCAGGCCGAGAATTTCTTTGTCCTCGCGAGCCTTCTCAAGTGACGCCATCGACTTTTTGACTTCCAGTTCCGTTTGCCGGATTTCGTTGTCACTGAATGACTTGTATTTCTGGTTCGCTTCCACACGCTGCTTCAGATCGACCTCCGCCTTGTCGAGGGCGACCACTGCAAATTCAATTTCCACAACCGATTCGGACTTCTTTTGCGCTTCAGCCACTTCCTTCCGAATCAAGTCATCTGCAACCTTGATCATCAGGTCACCATGCTTCACGTACAGCCCTTCTTTACCGGGATTTACGCTCTCCAGCTTGCCAGTGACTTCGGTGGAAATCGGCACCTCACGAATGATCTGCATCCGTGCTTCTTCCGCCTTGATCGGCGTCTGGCCTTGAGCGACCACAGGACTCGACAGCCACACAGCCAGCAAAACGCCGACAGCCGATGTCCGAATCTCAGGCAAAAGATGGCACATGACACAGTCCTCAAGGCAAACCGGAATAGCGACCAAAAGCCGCTCACAGTGGGACTATGACGACTTTCCAATCAGATATCTAACGCAATCCTCGCTTTTGCTCAATCCCGTTGTCAGTCTGACCCGCCAAATCCTTCGCGTGCCAGTGGTTTGACGTTGCTCCGGCAGTTCGGCAAAGTATAGCGGCTCCCGGAAATGGTTTGAACCTGGCAGGCACTGCTGGCTCAGAAAGAATGACAGATGATTGATAAAACACGAACAGGCAGAGAGAATACGCTGTTGTGGCTGGCGGCCGGAGTGGCGTTGCTGGCTGGATCAGGCGTGCCGGTACATGCCGGTGATGTGCCGGATGTAAAGCAGTCGTGTTCCGCCGTAAAGTCCAATCCTGTGGTTTGGGATGGCGAACTGGTCTTTGCCCTGACCGCTCCATGGCAGACAAAGCAGTTGCGTGTCTGGGTGCCGATTCCGCCCAGCGACACGGTTCAGAACGTGCTGCTGACGGAGTTCACGACGTTTCCCGTCGATGTCACACCAGAGTTGGGTACGGAAGAAGTGTTTGGCAACACGTTCGCGTATTTTGAGTTCCCAAATCCACTGGGTGCCATCATCATCCGGCATCGACTGAAAGTGCAGACGCACGAGCTGCACTGGAATCTGGATGCCGCGCTGGTACAGACACCTGCACAATGGCAGGATGAATTCAGACCGTATCTGAGAAGTGAAGTCCAGGCGGTCGTGACGAACGGACCGTTTGAGTCGCTGTTGACAGAGATCCTTCCGCAACGTCGAAATCCTGTGCTGGATCTGGACGCCGTGATGACGTTTGCCGACAGAAATTTCACCTACGATCACAACAAGGCGTCGCTGAAAGCAAGTTCTCTGAATGCGATCGAACAACGCTCAGGTCACTGCAGTGACTATCACGGTTTCTGTGCCGCGATGGGCCGCGTGATGTCCTTGCCGACGCGCGTGACCTACGGACTCAATCCGTTTCCCAAGGCATCGCCGTCGCATTGCAAGCTGGAAACGTTTCTGCCCCCCTACGGCTGGGTGAGTTTCGATGTCTCGGAAACGCAGAAGCTCAAGAAAACGATTCGCGCAGATGTTGCGCTGAGCGACGCACAGAAGGAGGATCTCGTCACTGCGGCTCACGATCGATTGATCGGCGGTTTTCGCGATAACACCTGGATTCAACAGACGCGTGGCACCGACTACGATCTGATTCCCCGCGCATCCGGAAAGGTCGCCGTGGTTCGAACACTCTACGCAGAAGCGGATGGCGTTCCTTTGCCTGATCCGGATCCGTCGAATTCTGAGGAGACTCGATTTGCCTGGATGACCGCGCATCGGTTCACGTCCGATGTTGCGGCACCCTATGCCTACAAGAATGCCGGAAGCCTGACTGCAAAGGATTGAAGACGTTGGAGTACAGCCTTCCAGCGTCAGTAGGCCGGACCAAGCGCAGCGCCGTTCCGGCATGGCAACTGCGATACGTTGGAGTACAGCCTTCAGGCTGCGGGGCAGTCCAAAACCTGCACTCCCACGGGATCTGCGGCTCTAATTCGCAGAGCCGGGTGATTCGCTGCCGACTGGACCGGTTGCGGTCGGTCCAGTCGGGGGCACGACGACGGGCTGCAGGTGAAAACCGCCGTC
>JANOUN010000051.1:0-3998 GCA_031416875.1 Planctomycetota bacterium
TACGTCGAGAGCTTCTCAATGGTGCGTCCGGACTGAATTGACAAATCCAGAGTTCCGCTGATCCGCAGCAGCGAATCACGAATTGACTCTGCATCCAGTCGCCGGCGGAAACCTCGTGTCAGACTCAGATTTTCAGGATCAACAGTTCGTGATAGGCTCGAAACCTGAGACGCCATCCGGAACGCTGAAGTCAAACACAGCCGACGCACCAGCTTTTTCGTCGACCAGTGATCCTCCGTAACGAAGGAATCGGCCAGATAATCCAGCAGCTCCGGATGTGTCGGACGTTCTCCGGTTTCACCAAAATTGTCCGGAGTGCGAACAATGCCTTCACCCATGACGTGCATCCAGACGCGATTGACATACACACGAGCCGTCAACGGATTATCCGGGGCTGCAAGCCATTCAGCCAGTTCCCGCCGTCCGCTGGATGATTTCGCCGCATCAGCGGTTACCGTGGAGGACATCGTGGCGGGCGTCGCAACCGCGAGGAAGCCGCGAGGCACAACTGCACCCAGATTGCGAATCTCGCCACGAATATGCACATGCCAGTCGGAAGGAGTTTCTTCGTCGCGGACGCACATCGCCGTCGGCACAGTGGGCTTGTGCTTCTTATGTTCTGCGCGCCTGACTTCGAGTGCTTTGAGCTGCTCCGTCAGACTGGCCACCGCTTCAGCGCTGTGTGGCGAATCCCCGGTCGGGTTGTCCGCGGCCGTTCGATCATCCGGCGATGCGGCGACAACCGCCATTGACGATTCTACGAACTGAATGGCGTCCGCAATGACATACCCCGAAGAAGCCTCCGATGCTTTCACGGTGACTCTGGCAGGCGTGACTGCTTCAAATCGAAATCTTCCGAGTTCCGCAAAAACGCCATCGCCGGGCGGAGCCGTCTTCTGACTGACAGTCACGATCGATTCGCCGTCTGCATGTACAACCAGAACCGGAATGCTGTTCGACCGACTCTCGCCGGAATTAATGACCATCCGAACACGATACTCACCATCCACAGGCAGCCTGGCTTCGTAATGCACAGCGAGTCCGGTTCGCGGTTGTCCGCAGTGTCTGTAACCGTCGCCGACAAAAGGCTGTTGAAACGAAGACGCGATCCATGTGCCATCGAACGTTGCTTCCAGGTCGTCCACGACGACGCCTGCCAATTCCTCCAGCTGCGGCGACTTCGACACCACCACAGTATTGCGTTTGCCTTTTGGCATGGACTTCTGCAAGGCCGTGATCTGTCGCTCAAGTTCCTTGTCATGCGCGTCCCACGCTGCCACTGCCGCCATGTCGTTGCCGAGTCGCAACGGGGCCGTCACAAAGTCACTCACATTGTTCGGCAACAGCGACTTCGTGCTGTGAAAAATTCCCGCCAGGGCGTAGTAATCCGTGGTCGGGATCGGATCGAATTTGTGGTCATGGCAGCGGCAACAACCCAGAGTCGTCCCCAGAAAGGACCGACCCATCGAATCGATCTGTTCGTCCACGACATCCATGCGGAGCTGTTCTTTGTCCTGCTCTTCATAGTTGTTCGCCCCCAGCATGAGATAGCCCGCGCCAATGATTTGTGCGTCATACTGTTCATCACTGGAAGACGGCAGCAGGTCGCCCGCGATGTGTTCCCGCACCAGTTGATCAAACGGCTTATCCGTGTTGAATGAACGAATCACGTAGTCTCGAAATCGCCATGCATCCGGCAGCATCAAGCTGCGGCCACCACCAGTGGATTCCGAAAACCTCGCCACATCCAGCCAATGACGGCCCCAGCGTTCACCGAAATGCCGTGACCCCAGTAATCGATCGACGGTCGACTCCATCGCCGTGTCGGGATTGACTGCCCACGCGCTGGCGAAGGTTTCCTGTTCTTCAAGCGTAGGCGGAAGCCCTGTCAGCACAAACGTCAGCCTGCGAATCAGAATCTCCGGCGCGGCATCCGCCGCACGCACAAGCTTCTGGCTGTCATTTGCCATGGCGAGTTGCTGAGCCACAATGAGGCGATCAATATCGGTTGTTGCCCATGCCTCTTCCGTTGCTGGAATCGACGGTCGTTGAACGGGCCGAAAACACCAGAATTGCCGCCCCTGTTCGATGTCGATCGCCCGTTTGTTCCCAGCCACATTGCCGACACGAGGATCAGCGGCCCCGTCACGAATCCATGCGGCAAAGTCGGCGATCACGGCATCCGGCAGCTTACGATCAGGCGGCATTTCGAGCCCTTCATGCCGCAGGGCTTCCAACAGCAGACTTGCATCCGGATTCCCCGGCACCAAAGCCACCCCTGAGTCTCCGCCAACGAGTATCCCCTGCCGCGAATCCAGTAACAGCCCGCCTTTGACATCCTTGGCATCGGTGGAATGACAGGAATAGCAGTGTTCGACCAGCGCCGGACGAATCCGCGTCTCAAAGAATTCCACCCTGGCAGCATCAGCCGTCGCAGATTTCTGCTGCGCAGCTGCATTCGCAGCCTCGTCGCCCGCCACAACCGGCAGCAAGACCAGACTGGCACAAGCAACAGCGATCAAATGCGTCCATCGAAACATTGTTGTCCAGTTCCATTTGAGTTGTCGTTCAGGACCAGCGGCTGGAGGACTGCCGATTCAGAGTGGGATAAGCTTCCAGCTTGTCATGTCGGTTCAAAAACCATGATGTGATGTGAGATCGACGGTTGATTTATTCTGCCGCGCCGCACAATGCCAGCTACCCCCGTAACCCGGCCTTTTTCATCAACGCCGCCGTTGCGGTAAACGCTTCCCGAACCCAGTCTTCGACGCGATCCGGATCGGGTGAGTACTCAAGTTCAATCGACATGGTACCGCCCATTTCGAGCTTTGCAATTTCTTTCAAATACCCGTCAAAATTCACCACACCTCGCCCCGGTGGCAGGTCGCCGTGTCGTACCCCGTCGCAGTCGGAAATATGCACATGAATCGCGCGGCCCTTGAGGCGACTCACTTCTTCCGGTTTCACGCTGGCCAGCTGCAGATGCGACACATCAATATTGGCACACAGTGCCGAATGGCTCGCATCATCCAGAAACCTCACCATGTTGTCCACGTTGTTGACCAGGGACAAGTGAAACGGCTCGAGTTCGAGGGCGATGCGAAGTCCCAGACCGCCTGCATAGTCAGCCAGCCGACGGCAGTTTTCGATGCCGGTCTTCCATTGTTCTGCCGGGGGAATGACTTCCTGATTCCAGATGTATTCACCCAGGACCAGCAGCAGGTTTTCCGCTTCCAGTTCGTAACACAGATCAAGAAATTTCTTGCAGCGTTCGATGTGAAACCGTTGCACCGAGGGGTTGAAGTCAATCAGACCGGTGGCCACGCAGCACACGGAAATGATCGGCAGATTTGCCTTGCCGCATTCGCGGCGAATCAACTGTCGTTCGCGAACGTCGATGTCCAGCGGATCGGTGAAGATATCAATACAATCAAACCCGATCTCGCGCGTCTTCCGAATTCCCCACGCCGTATCCCGCCCCGCCTGAGCCCACGCACTATTGATCAGTCCAAGCTTCATCTTCGCGTCCTCGTCCGGGTACACTCTGAGACACGTGGAAAAGTAACGCAAACCAGGCCGAACGTCGATCGAAACGCCTGTGTCAGACTATACCGCGCGCGGTTGAGGATGGCACATTCGTTTAACCGCGTGGGCAACGCCCCGCGCGTGGAATCCATCGAGCGAGACGCTGCTCGCGCGCGGCCCGCTGGGCACGCGGTTAAACGAGCCAATGCGACAGCTGGTCACGCTGACTGTATCATGTGGCCTTTCAACACGAAATTCCATCTGCACGGATTTTGCAGTCTCGCATCCGGATTCTGAGGCCACCTGCGGACCCATCACCTTGCGAATCGAATTCGCATCGATTAGTCTCCGCTTTCTGCGGCATCAGCGCCGTCGATTGAAGTACCGCCGGAGTGGCGGAATGGCAGACGCGCCGGATTCAAAATCCGGTATGGGTAATTCCATGTGCGGGTTCGACCCCCGCCTCCGGTACT
>JANOUN010000052.1:0-6601 GCA_031416875.1 Planctomycetota bacterium
TATCGCCGCGACAGGCGGGGCTTCCAGCGGGCGCGGCACTCGTACCTCGTGACCTCTGCTTCGCGTAACCCCCGCCTGTCGCGGCTCAGACTATCGTCGAGCCCGCGACGCTCGCCCGCACCACTCAGGCCCCACGGCCTGCGCGACCGCGGAGCGGAACGACACCACGGTGAGCAGCCGTGGACGAGTGTTTTTCAGTCACAACTCGTGTCCCGTGCGTTCGTGCCGATGGCACGACGGAACGCGGACGACATCGCCTCATTCCTGACCGCGTCGGTCCATGAAATCATCACTCGTCATTTGGTCTGTAATCGCCACGAAAACACGGCAGTAATTCCAAACAAGATCAACGTTTGCCGACTGATGGTTCTTGCCTGTAATGAAGAAGTCTTGTCTGCTGAAAACCTATTTGGGCGTGACCAAATGATCAGAGCGAGTTAAACATCGAACATTATTTCCGCATTCTTTCGTTGCTCGCGGCTCAGTCATTTGTGGCCCCCGTCTCCAGAGATTCCAGTCGCTTAAGCCACGCTTCGAAATGCGGGCACTGAACTCGAATATTTTCCAACCCAATCAGTTCCGCGACTTGCGGACCGAACGTTGGCTTTGAGCCTTCGTATTCCGGGAATTCGCTGACGATCCGCTTTGACGGCGCTGTGTGCTGTCCGTCGTTGATCCATTCCGGATTCACAACGCCGTCAGCGATCTTCTGCAGGGCGGAGATTTGTGATGTTGAACCGCTTTTCGGCGTTCGGCCGTTCAAATCTGGAGACTTCACCATCGCGCTCAACTACAACGATGTCGTCTGCATCGAAGCTGTCCAGAAAAGTGCTGGACTGTGTGCTGACAAGGACCTGCGTGTGATGACTTACTGCTTGAAAGAGTGAGGCAACCACGTTCAAAGCGAACGGATGGAGTCCGAGTTCAGGCTCGTCAACGACGATTAAGCAGGGAAGGTCATCCTCCGGTTGCAACAGCAGGGAAATCAAACAGATCGCACGCAACGTGCCATCTGAAAGTTGGTGGGGACCGAATACAAGATCTGACTTTCGATGTCGCCAATTCAGGATAATGTCTCGGCCGTTGGGACCGGTTGGTTCCAAGTCAAAGTCATCAAAGTATGGAGCCACTTGCCGGATTGTGGCGACAATTCGCCGGTAGACCGTCTCCTTCTGTGACTTTAGCTTGCAAAGAATCGCCGCCAAATTTGCTGCATCTGGCATCAGCCAACGATTGTCGCCGACATAACAGTAGTTCCGGACTCTGGCAGTTGGTGACGTATCATGAAAATGGTAAACCCGACAGTGATTCAGCAGATGCCGAAGAGCTTTTGCTGTTGGCTCACCTTCGGCAGCTTTGTCGCCAATCTTCGATTCTAGATGGCCTGCTCCGAGGGATACAACGCGAGGTGATTGATAGGAGGGCCGATGGAAGCGAAGATTCTCTTCTGCAAATACCAGCGAGTCCCCCGTAGCGTGAAACAACCGCATCTGGTAAGTGTCGGTGCCATTCTCAACCTCAAATTCAAGCTCAGCTTCCAACTGAGGCCTTACCTTGGGGCCGAAATGGAGATTTGCAGTCGCTCGGCCTGTCTCTCCAATATGCTGCTGCAAGCGCCCAGCCATAAGTTCATTCATCAGCCAGCGGACGCGCACCGCTCGCCGGTGGCATCGGAATCACAGCACCTGTTCGCTTGACGGCACCGTAGCGATAAAACGCCACGGACTTCATTTCGGAATACACGGTTTCGGCTCCGTACGGATGGACATTCTGAGAATCACGAAAGAATTCGATGACCAGCAGCTTTCGGCCATCGACCTGCACTTGCCGCGTCAGGAAATCACACAACGGACCGTACAAGTGGAGGACTCGCGGACCGAGCAGCGAATGTTCGTATTTGAAACTCCGCGCGTACAGCAGATTGATGAGCTTGCTGCGGCTGTCCGGTCCGAGCGGACTCCAGTCTTCCGTTCGGCCGTCGGCAAACGTCAACACCGCCCGCAGTCTGCGATTCACATGAATCGGTTCCGGAGCAAACATCGCTCACCCGTGCCAGAACCCCATATACACAAACGGAAAACTCAACTTCTGCACAAACCTCTTCGCCGGATAATCCCCCGGATGATCCCCCGGATGATCCCAGCACCAGATGAAGAGCAGGGAGATGATGATAAATGAGTTGGTGAGCCACATTTCGTGTCTACGGTCCTTCTGATCTTGCCTCTCGTTCCTTCCGCAAGTCACTTATCATTTTCTTCCCTGCATCGCGGCCACTGGCCTTCACCATGCGTTGATAGGAAATCATCTCCGTTGTTGCTTCCTTCAGCGCCTCGTTGTGCTTTTCCAGGTGCTTCACAATTTGCAACACTCGATATTGATCGACATCCGACAACTGATCCCAACCATATCGGTCAAACGTTGGCTTGACTTCGCCGGGTAAACACTGGGCGACGCGGTGTGCCAGGCGAAAGTTCTCCCGACCATAGAGCTTACAATCCGCGCCTTGATCCAGCATCAGCAACGCGACATCAAAATGTCCTCCCTCAACTGCAAGCATTACGGCGGGTGTGCCGCGAAGCGTTTGGGTAATATCAACGCCCTTGGCCTGTAACAGTCGAACCTTCGTGATCGAATCCTTGGCGACCCCACCTAAGACTTTTTCAAGCGGAGTGTCGCCACGATAATTGGGCACAGCGGGCACGCCTCCGACTGGACGTCTTTCAATGTGACAGTCCCCCTTATTTTCGAGTACGAGCGCAAATCCCTCAGCATCCAAAAGCAGGGCCGACTGTAACGTCACACATTCACTTTCATCTCCGCCTGCACCCGCAAATCCCATCGTGAGGAACCTATTGGGGTCGGCACCGTTTCGCAAGAGACATTCAAAGACGCCGCCTTTGTCCGCTGGCATACACCACAAGAGTGGTGTCATTCCGCCGATGCCAACAGAATTAACATCGACGCCGGCATCGACCAATGCCTGAACCTTTGTGAAATCCTGCAATTCAATCGCTTTGCAGAGTCAAACGACTTTTGGATCCGCGAACACGCGTTCGGCATCCCAACCATTCTGGACACTCCACGGACGTGCTGATTTCGGCACAATCGGGACCTGACCTCCCAATAGTCCCTGGTGGAAAAAACTTTTCGAGGGATCCGCAGCTGGTCGTTGCGGCTCAGCCTCATCGCCCGAAAATGCAGTGGAATCAAACAGGATCCACGGTCCAAGAGCAACGGCGGCCAGGAGTGTGCGACTGTTGACGTGAATTCTTGGAAAACAAACGGCTAATACTCCCAGCTGGTTCAACAAGCAGGGGTTCCTCATCATAGCTCCATCGGTTCAAATGCCGCTGACCGCGATTTCTTTGTGCTCTCACGAATGCCGTCAATGCGTCGGCCGACTGCTGCGTGGAGCATCAGCGGTCCTTCCGGATGCGTGCATACATCTCTTTGCCGATTGCGACGCGCGCGCGGACATCTTTCCTGGGCAATGCCTCGACGCGATCCAGATCCGAAAGCAGTGCATCGGCAAGTTCGGGTTCAGTTTCTTTCAGTATCATCAGATCTGCACGCATTTGCTTCAGGTCGAACAGATGGATGCCCACGGCATCTGCGTCGGCCAAAGTCAGACGCAATCGGTCATGCATGCTGATCTTCGCCACGGGATCGACTTCCGGTGCCGTTTTCTCCTGCGACTGGCAGCAAGGGACAATCAACGACAGAGCAACTGTCAGGACAACACGGCCCCAGAATCCCGTGACGGGAATACTCTTCATAGATCAACTCCAGAGACGGCAAACGCATCGCAACCGTGAGGCGTGCGTGAATGTTAACGGAACAGGAATACCTTTTCCAGGGCCTCCGATGGAGTGCAGAATTCGTGAATGCAGCGATTCGTCTGCGAAAACCTTGCGAAACACAGCCAGAGGCAGAAAACAGACTATGATCTTCCCGATGCCATCCGGTACGATTTCGCGCCTGGAACGCTGGCGAGAGCCGAGTTCATGAAATTCATTCATTTTCCCTGCCCCGACCAGGAATTGTACTGAGACCTATTCAGATGCGCCTTCCTCAAATGTTCAGGACGCAGCCGTTTGTGCTGTCCATCGAGATTTTTCCGCCTAAAACTTCGGACGGCGATGCCGCGTTGCGCAGAAATCTGCAAACTCTGGTGGAATACGATCCGTCCTTTGTGTCGTGTACGTACGGAGCAGGCGGCTCGACGCGTGATCGAACTTTGCAGTGGTGCCGCGAAATTCAGTCTGACTTTCGCCGCACAGCAATCACGCACTTTACCTGTGTCGGTTCCACGCGCGAAGAACTTCTGAGCTGGCTTGATCAGGCGGTTGCCGAGGGCATTCAGAATGTGATGGCGTTGCGCGGTGATCCGCCTGCGGGTCAGGAGGCATTCAAAACTGTTGAAGGCGGACTCAGCAATGCCAATGAACTGGTGGAACTAATTCGCCAGACACATCCCCATCTGGGAATCGGCGTGGCCGGTTACCCTGAGAAGCACCAGGAAGCACCAAGCATGGACATCGACTTGCAGCATCTGAAACGCAAGGTCGATGCCGGCGCGGATGCGGTATTCACGCAGTTGTTTTTTGTGAACGATAATTTCTTCGCGTTCAGGGATCGCTGTGACGAACTGGGGATCCGGGTTCCGATCGTACCCGGCATCATGCCGATCACCGATTTCGCGAGAATCAAACGCATCACGTCCATGTGTGGCACGGTCTTTCCTGAAGCATTGGCAAAACGCCTCGAAGCCGTTCAGGATGACCCACAGGCTCAGTTCGAGATCGGTGTTGAACACGCAATTCAGCAATGCGAAGAACTGCGATCTGCCGGAGTTCCCGGCATCCACTTCTACGCTCTGAACAAGTCCGATGCCTGCCAGCGCATTCTGGATACAATGCAACTGCAGCAGAAGGCCGGAACGTGAAGCTGTCCAAATTGGTACGAATATTCGGTTCGTTGAAATGCAGTGTGATTGAGTCCGATACGCTTGATGCAGCTCACGGTGGTCTCGTGATTCTGAATCATGGATTCGGGGCGTCCGGCGATGATCTGGTCGATATCGGCGCGATGCTGATGGACGAGAGCGAAGTCATCTCGGCGAAGTTTCGCTTCATCTTCCCGGAAGCGCCGATCGATCTGGGCCCCATGGGAATGCCAGGTGGGCGAGCATGGTGGCCGATCAACATGGCACATCTCGCTGAGATCAATCAGACGCAGGACTATTCAGAACTCACGCGCATCTGCCCCCCCGGAATGCCCGAAGCGACCTCGTTGCTGGCTGCGGCACTGGAAGACATGCGAACCGCTTATCGCGTCGAAGAAAACAGCATCGTGCTCGGCGGTTTTTCTCAGGGCGCGATGGTCAGCACGCACCTGACGCTGTCCACGGGCTTCCGCCCAGCGCTGCTGGCCCTGTTCTCAGGGACGTTGCTGTGTCGCGACGAATGGACGCGACTGGCGATCGCCCATCCGCACTGCAGAGTTCTGCAATCGCATGGTCATGAAGATCCGCTGCTTCCGTGGGGGGCGGCAACGGAGTTGTCTCAAATGCTTTCGGACGCTGGCTTCGATGTGGACTTTGTTCCGTTTCATGGTGGTCATACGATTCCGATGAACGTCCTGCAGAAACTGTCTGAACGTCTGGAACTGTTCTCATGACGCTCCGCAAACCAAAGGCGGGCCCGCCTCAGAAACCGCAACCGATCCGGAAGGCCTGGAACTTTTGTCCGCATTGCGGCCATCCCGCAGAAAAGCCGGGCAAGCATCCGTTTGAATGTGTGGCATGCGCGTTCACGCACTTTTTTGCTCCGGTGTCCGCCGTCGGGGCGATCGCGACAGATCCCGACGGACTGATCCTGCTGCTGGTGCGGGCAAAAGATCCCGGCAAAGGGATGTACGGCTTGCCGGGTGGTTTCATTGACCCTGGCGAAACTGCCGAACAGGCGTTGCAGCGTGAAGTTCTGGAAGAAGTTCAGCTGGAAGTGACATCGCATCGCTACCTTGCTTCATTTCCGAATGAGTACAACCATCGCGGCTTTGTGCTTCCCGTCACGGACATGTTTTTTGTCGTGGAAGTCGTTTCGTTCGAGACCATGCATCTGGCCGACGGTGAAATTGCCGGCTGGCATTTTTGCCATCCGAAAAAACGCGAACTCAATCGCATGGCATTTTTGTCGAATCGCCGCGCGCTGGAAGAATTCCTGAAACAGCGATGTCGAAATCCGAAATCCGAATGTCGAAATCCGAAAGAAATTCAAAGCACGAAATCCAAAACACCTTGATTTGCGGTTCAGCGACAAGTGAAATTCGCCGTGTTAAATAGTGACCAACGAAATTGCAGGTACGTAAGCCTGAAAGGCTTCCTGAATATAGCCTGGTTTCTGATCACGCTGCCGATTTCCTGGGCCGTTGGCCCGCTTCTCTGGCTGGCGGTCTGTTGATTTAGTGACTTCTTGGGCTCATGATCATACCAACCCGAAGCGCCAGCGAGGAATTCAGCCGTTTTTGCCAGCGTGCATGGGGAAGCTCAAAGGACGCTGCAAAAAAACCGAAGCGCCAGCGAGGAATTCAGCCGTTTTTG
>JANOUN010000053.1:0-3280 GCA_031416875.1 Planctomycetota bacterium
TCATTCCGCGATGGCAAGCTGGAAGCTTACCCCACGTAGAAATCCAGACTCAATCAACACACCGCTGGTGCCATTCCGCTCACGCAGACATTAATACCGGAAGACAGCACCTAAGCTGAATCCGTTCGCCGCGAAGTTTGAATAGTTGACTTTCTGGCTGATGTCCGGCGTAAACCCCGCGGCACCGCCTGAAATGCTGTTGTAGTAGATGTTCTGGTCCGGGCGGCTGACCTGTGTGAGCCACATGAAGTCGTACCCGCCATACACAGAGAACTTGGTGTTCAGGTGAACTTCGGCAGCCAGATTGAGCTGCGTCACGGTGCCGAAGTTGATCTTGTGGCTTTCGAAAGATGTGCTCCCTGTGCCCAGTGGGTCGGACGAGAGCGTTGCGGTGTGGTCGTTCAGTCCCATCATGACACGCGGCGTGGCACTGAGCGTGAACCAGCGTGTATTGACCGACAACCGGGCTCCCACTTCTGGCCCGTAGTAATTGCTGTTGACCGCAGAACTGATGTCTGTCGTGCGATCGGGCACGGCAGCACCGCCGTCGTATGTTCCGCGGACGGTGTAGGCCTCATCGAGATTCGTGTACCGCAAACCGCCCAGCCACTGAATTCCGAAACCTTCCCCGGGGACATAGCGATCCGTGAGGAACGTCACTTCCGAACCCCACATTTGTGACGAGAGTGTGGCCTGAAGGGATTTGTCGAAAATCAATGAATTCAATCCCGCGACGTCGGTCACGATGCCGTCGGTCAGCAGCGGGATGGCGTAATTGGGATTTATCGTGAGACCAATTGCGGGGTCTAGTGGAGGACCGCCCCGAGCTAAAATCTCAGCGGCCAGAATCTGTCGCGGACCGTCGATATCATTGAATGCTGTCTCACTGGACTGTTGTTGGAATCCAAAGAAACTTAATTCCAGATCGCCCCCATTCATGGCGACGCCCAATGTGCCTCGGATGCCAGGCGTGTCGATCAGGTCAAGTCCATTAGACTGGGCAAACTGAGTAAAACCGGCGGTGTTGCCACCATTGAGATTGTCGTTCACCAAAGTGGGCACGTCGATGCCTTCGATACTATTGTTCGGCACCACAATCTGAAGACCCGACACCGGCGCTCCAATGGTATCGACACGCGGTCCCTGAAACGACCACTGCATGAATTCCAGACGCATCCAGCTGCGCGAAGTCACTTCGTGCAGGAAGTGTTCGATCGGACGGTTTTCATCCCACAGCGCCGGGGCTTGCTCGACGTAGTGATCCACGACGGGAGCCTGGTATTGATTCCGCGGCATTTGAAACAGCGGCGGATGCCCCTGTTGCGGCGGCGGACAATACTCTGGTCCGCCATACTGCGGCGGACCGCCGTACTGCGGCGGACCATACTGCGGCGCATATTGAGCCAGCGCTTCAGAAGAAGCTATGCTGAGAAGCACCGCAGCAGCGGCAAGACTTAGCAGGTTCGGACGGTTCATTCGAGCCGGACCTTATTCAAAGAGTCAGAGCAGCGAAGCACATTCGTTGAAGAGCCCTCCTGGCAATTCAACGCCGACGCAGCGTCTTGCGATGCCGCGCACAGAACGGTGCCATGTTCAAAACATAGTCCGCTGTCGTCGATATCGTCGCGAACCGACTTTGAACTTTGCTCCAATTGTTCCGGACAGGTCGATTTTGACGGTTACGCGAATCATTCCACTCGTAACGTCTGCAACAGCGGCCGTTCGGCAGAATCTGCCGCACTGTTTCGAGCCGTTTAGCGCCCCTCTCCCGCATTCGCGACGACCACCGGCTGCACCCAGGCACATTCAAACTCTCCGGCCTGCGACGGATTCGGATGACGCCGCGACGCTGTGACGACTGCTCGGACGTACAGTTCCGTGCCTTCAAACAGATAACTGCCGACAGTCCCTTCGACGGATTTGAGGACCCTCCCGACATCGGAGCTGTATCTGCGTGTCACCGTATCGACTTTTTCCAGGTCGCCGATCGCCGGAGTACTGGTATCATCAAAAACGGTGTGTGTACCGATGAAATCAATGCGATACGAGACCTCAGGCTCCGCGGCCACTGTGACTTTCAAACTGTTCGATGTTTGCTGAATCTCTTCCAGTGTCACGCCGGACGAAGCATAAAAACGCCCGGCTTCCAGGGCCTGCACCAGAGCGTCCGGCGTCAAGGTGTCGGTCAGCACCATAACCCAGCCTCGCCCCGGCTGGGCACCTGTTTGTGGCTCCGTTTGAAAGTAGTCGTGCCCGTCGTCCGTGGCCAGGCCGTACATCACTGGCAGTTTGAGCTTCGCCAGACGCCATGTATTGACGATGTCCCATTGACGTTCGGTCGAGGCATGTGTCTCATCGCCGGAATTGTGGACTGTGGGATGGCCGTTGTAGACTTCAAAGAAATTTTCTCCGACCACCTGCATCAAATGTTCGGCAGTGACGGCGTAACCGAAATTCGGATGATTCAGATGCACGAGCGTCGATTCCCCGGAACGCTCGCGACGCGAAACGGCAGCGTCGATATTGCGCTGCATCACGTCGACAATACTGTCACCTCCGGTGGGCGGCAGAAGTTCACTGGTGTTCGTCACACACATGTGAACTGGATGACGATTGAAGCTGTCGGAAATCTCTTCGCCCTGGATCAGGATGTATTCCTGAGCTTTTGCGAGACGTTCGTATACGGCGTCAAATTCCTTGAGTCTGACTTCCCTGCGACCTTCCGTTTCCCGCGTCTGGATCCACTCCGCCGGAAATGTCTGAGTCAGCTTTTCGAAGGCCTTCATGCCGCCTTTGTTTTTTTCAATATCGATCCATCGTTCGCGATTGTGGAGCGTATTGTGATCCGTGAAAACCAGAAACTGATATCCGTGATCGCGATACCAGGTGGCGATCATTTCCGGATAATCATCACCGTCGCTCCACAGCGAATGCGTGTGCATGTTGCCGCGATACCAGTGCTGCAAATGATCTGATCGCAGGATGACATCCTGAGCGAACCCAGGTGTCGCGAACGTCAGAAATAACAGGATGAGAAGACGAAGGATCAAGGGCAAAGGACGCAGGAACGCAGCAGGCATGTGATTCTTCTTTTTGAGGGTGGTTCCCGCTCAGTGTACCAATAAAACGACAGCAGGCGAGCCGTCCCCGTGGCTCGCCTGCTGTCTTGTGAGTGTTGATGAGTTGTATCACAATCGTTTTCACAGCAACACCGTCTGAAAATCAACTCCATTCACTAGCCTCGTACAAAGTCCAGGCTGGATGCCTGAGCGTCGGACAG
>JANOUN010000054.1:0-3161 GCA_031416875.1 Planctomycetota bacterium
GAAGAGACCGACGAGTAGAATGACGTCATGAGCGGAATGGCGACAGCGGGTGGTTAATTTGATCTGAGTTTCTACGTGGGGTAAGCTTCCAGCTTGCCATCGCTGCATGAAAACTCAACGCTTTTTGACAAACTTGACAAGCTGGAAGCTTATCCCACTTTAAGTCAACAGACCGTCAACGTTCTGCCGCTCACGAAATTCCTTATGTCAAACGCCGATATTTCAACTCAATCTCCTGCCGTTGCAGTCATAACAAAACGCCAGGCTGTGTTGGGGCGTGAGTCGCTGAACATGCCCAACCTGGTCACCGGGACACGGCTGCTGTTGTCGCTTCTGCTGTTCTCGATGATCTCTGCCGGAGGCTGGTGGATTTCCGCGGCCGCATTGTTTGTCTTCGCCGCCTCAACCGACGCCCTCGATGGGTATCTCGCTCGGCGTTACAAGCAGATCACGGTTCTGGGCAGGATTCTGGACCCGTTTGTGGATAAAGTCATCGTGTGCGGTTCGTTTGTATTTCTGCTCGAAAAGCAGGGCGAAGGTGATTCCGGAGTGAATGCATGGATGGTGATCATCATCATTGGTCGCGAGATGTTTGTTTCCAGTCTGCGCGGCATCCTGGAAAAAGAGGGCAAGGACTTTTCCGCCAGCATGGCTGGTAAGCTGAAGATGACACTGCAATGTGTGGCAGTCACCGTCAGCCTGCTGTCACTCTCCACATCGCTGAACTGGCCGTGGCTGCCTGGTGTGCGCGATGTGTTTTTGTGGATTGCCGTTGGCGTGACAATCTGGAGCGGCTTGATTTACGTCATCCGTGGCTTCACGCTGCTGCGGCAGGGGTAGTTCGACTGTCTCAGATTGGTTGAAAAAGGTGTCTGGAACTCTCCGGCATCCGGTTCTTCTCGTGTCTTCTGACGCCTCCAAAGTTCCAGACACCTTTTTCAACGCGATTTCCTGCACTTGATCGTGAATCTGGCACAGTCGAAGTAGTCACTTGTTTCCGTTCAAGCTGGGTGTCCGCTCTGCCGCCGTTCGCCGCCGGATTCAGATCTTCAGATCCATGATGGAAAAGTCATCGTCCAGCACGTCGCCGCCCTTCAGGGAACGAACGTGGTCGATCAGACGAGACGGACAGTCAACGCGAATCCTGCGGCTGAATGAGTTCATGAATGTGTCGACATGCGAAGAATCGCCGACGATGTTCCTCATCCTCCCGAGGTTTGTGCCTGAACCAATGGGAATTCTCGCTCACCGCATTATCGACACCGAGTCGCTGGCCATTGAGCTTCAGTCGAGTGGAAATGTCCGTGGTGTCCTCGGGACGGCCATCGTGCGTTCTCGACTGTCATTGTTTCTTGATGTGCAACAGCTTCGCGAGTCCGCGTTTGGAGTCACGGCTGACGCGGGCGGGGACTCTCTGCCGTCAAAAATCAATGCGGTAAACGCCGGGCAGAGGAGCCAGTCAAGTGACGCACCATCCGGAGTGGGCGACCGGCATCGCATTCTGCTGGTTGATGATACGCCGTTCTTTCGCGAGATCGTCAAGCGATATCTTGCGGACGATAACATTGAAATCGTCACCGGCGTCGATGGTCAGGATGGACTGGAAATTCTGGCGAGACAGGATTTTGATCTTGTCGTATCCGACATCGAAATGCCGAATATGAACGGCTGGCAGTTCTGTCAGGCAGCACGTGAAAAAGGCTATCGAATGCCGTTCGTCGCACTGACGTCGCTGGCGAAAGGCGAGAATGAGCAGAAGGCCATCGCCTGCGGATTTGATGACTTTGAAGAGAAACTTGACCACGATCGCCTGAAGCGCAAAGTGCTGCACTGGCTGCAGCGCAGCATGGAAATGAGGGTGCAACAATGAGCGACAGCGTCACATTGTATTGCACGTTCCTGTCGGCCGGTCGTCTCTTCGGCGTGCCGGTCCTGGACGTCAAGGAAGTCACTGCGGAAACGCGTTGCACCCGCATCCCACATGCGCCGCATGAAGTCCTTGGTCTGGTCAACATTCGCGGTCACATCTTTCTGGCTCTGAATCCGGCAACACTGCTGGCGGTACAGGATCACCGAACTCCCACGGATTCGCAGTTCGTTATTTTCAAATCGTCAGTCGGCCCCGCGTTCGGGATCGTCGTCGATCAGGTCGGCGACATCGTATCGATCCCAGACGGCCAGACGGAACCCGTGTCGAATGCCGAGCAGGCTCACCTGCATTTCAGCGACCGGTCTTCGCTCGTCTCGTCGATCGGGAAACTGGACGGCCAGTTATTGATCATCCTGGATCCTCGCAAGTTTTTGGCTTGTGTAGAGCAATCGCGCGGAGCCATTGCAAATGTGTGATATGCCGCACGCAGTTGGCATTGGCTCGTTTAACCGCGTGCCCGGCGGGCCGCGATTGTTCTATTTGAGATTTCGTATTTGAAATTTGAAATACAAAGCGCGGGGCGTTGCCCACGCGGTTAAACGAATGTGCCATCCTCAACCGCTCAAAGAGCCCTGTCGGCGTTGCGACGGCAGGATTGTATGCCCGTCGCTCCATCGATGTGATTCCTGGCACTTGCGGTATAGCGGTTCAGTTTTCCATCGTTTTCGAACAAACATTCCCAGTCTGTCAATGAGAAGTGCGACCATGAAAAATGCCAAACTGAGCAGTAAGCTGCTGTTTCTGACGATCGTGTTGCTGTCGATTGCCGTGCTGATCGCGTGGGTCGGGATGAGTAGGCTTGAGGTGCTCGATGCCAGCGTTCAGCAGCTTGGGGGGCAGACATTGCAGAACGTGATCTCCGCGGGAAACATACGGTCCAGGCTCCTGATGGCCGTTCGTGCGCAGAAGAATTCGATCATGTCATCGACAGATGAGGAGTCTCGACGGCAGGCAGATGCTTCGCGAAAATACATGACAGAGGTCAGTCAGGAGATTCGCACTCTGGCAGGGTCTGTTGTTGACGCGAAGGAAAAAAACATGCTGGAATCCTTTGAAGAGGCATTCCTGGAATTCCGTAAAGTGAACGACGAATGTCTGGAACTGGCCGTCCAGAACACTAATGTGAAGGGTGCAGCCGAGCTGTTCGGCAAGACTTACGACTCGACGCGAATAACTGTGGAAACACTGCGCACGATCGAAGTGGCGTTCAGGGCCATCGAGCCGGCAACGG
>JANOUN010000055.1:0-7043 GCA_031416875.1 Planctomycetota bacterium
TTTGATTTCGGGGAAACCACAGGGGACGCAGCCAATAGTGTTCGGCACTTCGATTGCAGTTGAGGCTTGTCGTGTGGAATTGTGGCGAATTCGAGTTTCGGTGGCGAGTCGCTGACCAGATTCGGCGAAGTCAGAGGGGGGCCGTTTTACAGAGCGCGCAGCAGCGAACACTCCGGCACGCAAAGTCGCGCGGGTGCCTTACTTTTTGGCAACGTTTAGTTTTTCAATACGTGGAACCGTCGGTGCTGGAACCGTCGGTGCCATGCACCAAGCGTAGAAGGGTGTCAGCGACGTCGCTGATACCCTGTGGAGAGCACCGTCCAGGCGGACAATCGCTGTTCCCACCAATCAGAAGATCGAGTCTGGCGGCAGAGGCTCCCGTCCAGCGACTCACAGGCATCGCAGCGCGACGTCTGGCGAAACGCCGCGAATGGTTTCGCCAGTGCGCCGTTGTTTTCTCCTGGGGGGATGAATCCGGTCAGCGGGAGGCTGAGATCCAGCGACTGCTGCCGGAATTACAATGGATTGCGGGTTCATTTCTGACCGCGCGAAGTATAATCCGACTTTTCCGAAGTATTCGTTACGGCATGCCGTTTTGAACTCAGCCATTCCAGAGCGGCGTCCGGATGACTTTCGTGTCCGCCATCGAAGATCGTGATCATCGATTCCCCGCTGTAACGTCGGAGCAGAATCTCTTTGCCAAGAGTCTGATCGCGTTCCAGGTCGGATGCCCGCGGAGATGTCAATCGCTTCAACGTGCTGAGTTCCCTCATTTCCGTCTCGGAGATCAGGGGATCGCGATGTGCACCTGCAATTGCATTGAACGCGGTCAGTGAATGACGAATGGGCACCGAGCCGCTGTGACCGTCATCGACTCCTGCCCAGATGCTCACGGGCAGATCGGCAACTCGCTGCAGATGGAAAACGGACGATCGTTCGCGATACTCCGCATCAATGCCAGCGGACGTTCCCGGAGCACCACCCAGAGATTTTTCGATCATCGCGGCATACTTCTGTGGCTCACCGTTTGTTGTATGAAACCGATGCCATTCGGCAAGGTCAGTCGGCCCGACCCACGCAGAGACGGCGCTGAATTCCTGGGGATGATGCCCAGCCATCAGCAGCGCCATGTGGCCTCCCCCGGAAACGCCGGCCAGATAGATTCGCTGCGGATCAACGTTCCAGCGATTGCGGGCGAATGTAATCGCATCGAGAACATCCTGACGTGCGTATCGGGAACCGCACGCCTTCGGCGACTGATTGACGCCGCGAAAATTCGGATGCAGCCAGATCCAGTTGCGCTCCGCGCAAAGCTTGAGCCATTTGGAATTGTCCTGTTGATAGTCACTGCTCCACGAATGCAGAAACACCAGCAGGGGAGTTGGTTCATCGGCTGCAGTTTTTGGAGCCCAGTGCAGCAACGGCTGTCGTTCTCCATCGAGGTCGCTGACCGTTTCACCTGTCTGAGTTGTCGGCACTTCGTCAGCCTGGCAACGATGCCAGCCAGAGGCAGACACGATGGCCGCCAACATGAGAATCCTGATTCCTGAATTACTCATTCGTCTGTCCTGTGCTCAAACAGCAGCCCTCGCGGCGTACGAGGTCCGCGTGCGATTTCTCCATGTTGACCGCATCTCACCCGAAATACCATCATCCGACAAGGGCGGTTCAGCTTTCCGATGGCCGGTATTGAGGTGTGCAGGCTGCCAGGCATGCCGTGATGAGTTGCAATCCTGGATTGGTCTGCAATCCTGTGCGACTTGTCCGCCGCATTTACTGATTCAGAAAGTCATGACAATGAAGTTTGCCATCTGCCAGGAGTTATACGAAAACACAGACTGGTCCACGCAGTGTCGGCTGATTGCTGAAGCGGGATACACCGGGATCGAAGTTGCTCCGTTTACGATTTCGACCGACCTGGCATCCGTGCCCGTATCCGTATTTCACGAAATGCAGCAGGAAGCCGAGCGGCATGGACTGGAAATCATCGGCCTGCACTGGCTGTTGGCAAAGACGAAGGGACTGTATCTCACCAGCCCTGAACCGGCAGTTCGGAAGGCAACGGCCGAATATTTAGGCATCCTGGCCCGCGTCTGTCGTCAACTGGGCGGACACATCCTCGTTTTTGGATCACCCCGGCAACGCACATTGCTGCCTGGAATCTCGAAGGCACAAGCAGCAGAATTTGCCGCTGATGTCTTCCGCCAGGCGGCACAGGCATTCGAGGAACATCAAGTTCTGCTGTGTCTTGAACCGCTGACTTTGAAAGAAACGGACTTCATCAACACGTGTGATGAAGCGCTCGAAATCATCCGCATGGTGGACCATCCATCGATGGCTCTGCACCAGGATGTGAAGGCCATGCTGGGCGCAGAAACATCTCCGATTCCCAAAATCATTGATCGTCATAAAAAAAATTGTAAACATTTTCACGTCAACGATTCGAACCTCCTCGGACCCGGAATGGGCACCACTGACTATCATCCGATCCTGCGCGCGCTGATCGAATCGAACTACAGCGGATGGGTTTCGGTGGAGGTCTTTGATTACAGTCCGGGCGCGCAAAACATCGCGGTGCAGAGTTTGAATTACATGCGATCGGTCCTCGCTGATCTGCAGCGCGAAGGTGTGACAGAAAGCGAATGAAGTAACGTGCGATGAATCGTGTGATGGTGTTTCGCCTTGAAAAATACTGTGTTTTTGAAACGCATTGAAGTGAAAAAACGCGATGGCGCAGCGAGGTCTGCATCGCATGCATAGAGTTTTTCAACTGTGTTGTGGGCATGTCGCGCCGTCATCTGGTCGATGGCCTGCGCGATGTCGAGTCTGGGTGTGATGATGATTCGCGATGCGCGCCGCGCAAACTTCTGACGAGGCAATCACATCGTCACTCAACTTGTTTCATGCGCGCATGATGATCGCGCAGAGGCTCTACTGAATCTGAAAAAAAGTTTCTGAGAACACTCGAAAAATGCGGAACAGTCTTGCGTTATCCTTTTGATCTCCTACGATTCCGATCACTTGGTGTTCAAAAGTTTCAGCATCAGTGATTCAGTGATGACGAACACAACCGTGTTGTCACGAACAACGATTTCAAAATCGAAGTACTGAATGCTGATCGAAATGGTTCTGATCAGAAATGTTCTCATCAGAACACTGACACCGAGGACTGGATGCACGTGGCGAAGGACTGCCTGACAGCGACTTCAAGACGGTTATCAGTGTAGAAGGGAATCTGCATCGTCCTGGTCATTGGGACCTTGATGATCTGATGTTTTTGGTCTGTGGTGGTCCTGTTTGTTTTTAAGCCCGGTAAGCTTTGGCAGGACGGCCACTCAAGTTCAACTTTGTATGGAGGAACGTACTGTGGCAAAGAAAGCTGCAAAGAAGGCCGCGAAGAAAGCAACAGCTGCACCTGCTAAGCCAGCCGTTAAAAAGGCTGCGAAGAAGGCTGCAAAGAAGAAGTAGTCTTTGGACTGCATCGGAAAATCTTCCGGCGGCTGGTAGTCTCTGACTACCAGCCGTTTTCGTTGCGCGCTCGGTTGTGCGCAACAAAGTCCTGCACTTTGATTCAATCGCGTCTCCTCGAGCTGGATGCCTCTTGTTTTCATCTGCACGAGTGCTTGAGACGCTTTCGGGAAATCGCTCTTCAAAAGCACTTTGCTTCGCATTCCACAACTTGTGGTTGACAGTTAACAGCAACTTTCTTAAAACTCGCAGCGTCTGAACGCCGATGAACGGTATGACAGACGCATTTCCTGTCTTCGATTGTTTAAGTCGATAAAAGGGGTCAGTAACCAATAGTGCGAAGCACCCTTCGGGCCATTGGGCTATTGGTTCCTGACCCCTTTTCTCGACGTTGACGAAGACACCGGGTAGGGAAACCGTCATTTGAATACCGTCGCACGTCGCGTTACTGCGTCACGTGCTGACATCAAAGCGGGCGGGTTTCCATGGCAGCGGCGGCGGTCAGGACAAATGCGATTCAGTCGCTGCAGCGGCAGTTGCTGGCGACTCGGCACACCCAGACAACTCAGCAGATTATTCCCACGGGCCTGAGGTCTGTCGATCAATTACTTCCGCAGGGCGGTCTCCCCACGGCGTCGCTCATCGAATGGGTTTCTGACGACATCGGGCTGTATGCCGCATCGATTGCACTGAAGTCGATCGCGCCGATGCTGACACTGCCGGGTTGTCTGGCGATTGTCGATGAACGTCACGACTTCCATGCTGATGCCGCGCGTTGTCATGGAATTCCATTATCCCGGATGTTGCTGATTCGCCCGACTCGTGCCGCATCGGCACCATCCACGACCAGCCACAGCCGATTCGTGCGTCAGGCTTCGGCAACGCACAGCGATGCGCTCTGGGCGCTGGAGCAGACGGCGCGATGTCCGGGCGTCCGCGTCGTGCTGGCGTTTCTGGAACAGGCATCTTCGACCGTCATGCGACGGCTGCAACTCGCCGTCGAACGCAGTGGCGTCACAATTGTACTCGTGCGCCCAGCCAGTATCCTGCATCAGCCTTCGTTTGCGGATCTGAGGCTGCACGTCACGGCAGCTCAACCCGCGTTGGCAGGTCTGACGGGACGTCGTCGCCTGAAAGTTCAACTGCTGCGTTCGCGTCACGGACTGCAACTCACGGGACACGCTCAACTGGAAGTCGATCATGAAACGGGTGCTGTGCATTCGATTTCCGAACTGGCCGATTCAAAGCCTGCAACAGCATCTGCGTTCTGAAGGCGAATGTCCGCCGTCGCTGGCACT
This sequence comes from Planctomycetota bacterium, assembly GCA_031416875.1. Lineage (GTDB taxonomy): Bacteria > Planctomycetota > Planctomycetia > Planctomycetales > Planctomycetaceae > SXXK01. The sequence continues at coordinate 4,767 of JANOUN010000055.1, forward strand.
GTATACAGCCACACCGGGCAGTGCCGATCGGACCGCACCGCGCAGGGCATCCGATGTCGATCCGGATATGAAATATCTGCGTGCCGTGTTTCCAGCGGCAAGCACCGGCCCCGCTGTCGTCGCCGTCTCCCGGGACGCATGGATCGCTGGTGTGCGGCCCGGGATGCCACTGGCCGAAGCACGCAGCATGGCTCAACCACTGTCCGTGAATCCCCGGGCTGTGCATCGCCAGTCAACGCAGCACAAAACACGCCCCACAGCTCGACATGCCGCTGCACCTCGCGCCGCAAACGTGGCTACGACTCCTATCGTGTCGTTTCACGAATGGGTGTCGGCTTCCGATCGCGCCGCCCTGGCCGCAGTGGCCGACATCACACGCCGTTATGCGCCGGTGGTCGGCATGGATTCCATGCCGCTGCCTGACAGTCTGCTGCTGGACATTACAGGCTGCGGTCCGCTCTTCGGTGGCGAAGCGGCCTTGGCCGAGTTGCTGCTGCGCGATCTGAAGCAGGCGGGCTGGACCGCACGGATTGCTGTCGCGGATACGATCGCTGCCGTCTGGGCGTTGACGCATACAGAACACACTCGCCCGGAAGTCCGTCGCAATTCGCGGATGCCGGCTTCCAGTGCATCGCGTCGCCCATCATCGCGTCCCACCGACATGGTCCCGAACTACGACCTCCCGATTCAGATTATTCCGCCGGACATGCAGCAACAGGAAATAGCGAGCCTGCCGATCGCCGCCTCCCGCTTACCGCTCAAGGACCTGCAGATCCTGGCACATCTGGGGATTCGGTCGATCGGACAACTTTTCACGCTGCCTCGGGAAGATCTGCCTTCCCGACTGTCGGAAGTCGCCGTTGAGCGAGTGCTTCAATTGCTTTCGCTGGCCGACGAATCGATTGATCCGCTGCCTGAATCCAATCCCGTCGCCGCCGCATGGAGTTCTGAATATCCGGCGAATAGTTTCGACGACATTCGTCAGGTACTGCAGCATCTGGTGGCCAACGTCGCTGAACAGATTGCACGTCGCCGCGTCGCCTGCAGTGTCCTGACCTGTGAGCTGACCTGTGCATCCGGGAAGAAACTGCAATTGTCGGCAGGCGTGGTCAAACCGACGCAGTCAGCCGAATTGATGTTCGAGGTTCTCAGCCTGCGTCTGGAAACACTGCCGCTTTCCGAACCCGTGTCCGCAGTTTCGTTGGCATTACAGGCGGTGCCGATTCCCGTATCACGCCAACGAGATTTATTCAGTCCGACAGAACATATCCGTCCGCAGGAAGAACTGGCGACCCTCATCGCGAGGCTGAGTAATCGCATGGGACCGCAATCCGTCAGCACCCTTCGAATTCAGGACGACCCGCGACCGGAACATGCCATTGTGCCGGACCCCGTCCTTGCCGACGCCGATTCCACCGTCCGCGCCCCGCAGTCTGAACATCTTCTGCAGCGGCTGACAGAATCTGATCCGGACGCAGGACGCAACATCGAGCGCACACTTCCGCGCCCTCTGCGGATACTTACGACTCCGCAGCAGATTTCCGGTCGGGACTCCGATCAACGCCCGCCCGACCGAATCCTGGTGCTGGGGCAGCAAAAGCGAATCATCGAGCTGTCTGGCCCAGAACGCATGCAGACCGCATGGTGGACCGACGAGCCCTGCCATCGCGATTACTATCGAGCGGTGACGGAGACAGGCGGCCAGCTCTGGATCTTCCGGGAACTGCAATCCGGCAACTGGTATCTGCACGGGCTGTTTGATTGAAGCGCATGGCGAGCGGTGGGCGTCAGCCCACTGGTACAATTCTGCGTCTGAACACGCGGCGCAATTCCGAAGCATCGACGGTTTGAATCTTGGCGCGGGCTTCGCCCGCAACCCAAATCATAGGGTATGATTGATGTTTATCTGGCATAGCAGCGTTCCCTCGCAGGAAAAATGAAGTCCGTGTTTTGCCCGCGAATCGCGCGGATGGGCGCGAATCTGAATCGCAGTCGGGATCGTTACGGAACTTCAGTTTTCGCGCTCCTTCGCGCCATTCGCGGGCACCCCTGTTTTCGAGAGCGAATGGTCTCGCAATGTATCTTTCAGGATTCGGACTGTGCAAAAATTTCTGCCAGTAAAAATCCGCAATTGCTCAGCAATTCCCGCTGGCATGTAATGTATGGGAAAAGACACGGATTCTGATGTTGTCTTTCGCAAACATGGATGTCAAAATCGCGGTGTGAATGGGAAGATTGGATGAGATTCCTCAAGGAAGGGGAGTTGGGCATGGCGAG
>JANOUN010000056.1:0-6033 GCA_031416875.1 Planctomycetota bacterium
GCATTGCCACCAGCATCGCTGTCCGTAAGGCGACATAACTTTACTTCTTCCCTCAGCAGAATCAACTGCACATCAAAGTCAAGATTGATATCGACGTACAGCCGAACCATGTCGCGGATGCAGGCAAGGCCTCTGGTTCCCGGAAGAAGCGAGGAAAACTGCGACCACGAAAATGGACCGAGACGAATGAGGATGCGACTTTGCACATCCCAGACTCTTGATCCAGCGACTGCCGTTTCACCAAGCGAAAGATTGCGACCATTGCGACGCGCAGATGACGGCATTGACGACTGTGATTCCTCGGTCAGATACAGCCATTGTCCCTGTAACTGGATGACTTCCGCCTTCAATTCAAAGTAGTTTTCGAGCAACTGCTGCAGCGAAACAGAGTTTCGAAATCGTGTCGCAAAGAATCCTCCAAAGTACAGAATTGCCTGATCGTCGAAAGTCTGCTGATTTCGCAGAAAACGCGTCCCGATGCCGGTCAGGCAATAAAGACAACGCGTGAACAGATCATCGTCGAGCAGTCCTTCCTGCTGATTTCGTTCGTATGCAAACGGAAATCGATACTTCTCCCAGGCACGGAAAAATAAAGAGATCACGCGATGATTGAACAGATCGAAGAATTCGCGCAGTGAGTAATCTTTTGTGCGAAGATGAGATCGCTCAATGAGTAGTGAAGTGTAGTGTTCGGGAAGGACGCCAGCTGGCCCCGTCAATCCCATAAACGGTACCGTCATCTCAAGCGGCGATCGCCGATCTGGCTCAGCCGATTTCGCTCCTTGTTGTGAAATGAACGAAATCTGTCCGGGGGGAAATGTCAACGACGCGAGCGCGCGGAACCTGACCGCCTCGTGCTGAGGGCCTTCGTTGCCTCCGATTCGATTCAGGATTCTGCCCTGTGATTGCTCGACTGCCGCTCGTTCAATCAGACGAACAGCCTGAAAGAACTCAAACTGCTCAGGGTTTCGCAGAAGTTCATCAATCAAATCAGGTTTCTGTTCCCCGTTTGTGCCGGCCATTTCCAGCTTTCTATCCCTCTTGATTTTCGGTCCTTGGTCGTCGCGGTCATTCTGGTGAATGAATTGATTGCCGTATACATCGAGAAGAAGTTGTTCAGGACATTTGCAAACATGAAGACACTGTCGCCCGCGAAATTCTCTTCGTCAAACTGCAGATTGATCTGTGTCCCGCGAGCAAAGGCCCCATCGACTCGCTGAATGCACTTCTCACTGGCGATCGTCTTAAGTCCGTCAATCAGGTTCCGCGTCTGCACGGATTCCCGGGGATCGTTCAGCGCCAGCATCTCGCGAACTGCAAGGACCGCATCACTGGATTCAATCAGCGACAGATGGTTGAGCGACAGTTGAGACACCAGTGGCCAGAGATTTCGTCGCCCCATATGCCGCCGCAGTGTGGCGGTGGGCGCGACAAGACACTTGATTTCAGAGACGGGGCCGCCGCCGCCCACGATCTGGAATTCAATTTTTCCGGCGTCGCGCAATCTTGCAAGCTCTTCAGGCAGATCCCGATTAAAGCAGGTCAGGTTTGCATACATCAGTCCCTGACCGGGTCGCAGCGGCGAAAACTTTGAGTCCACGAGAGTTAAGTACATCTCCGTCGCGGTGCGAAATGAACCTGTATCGCCCTCGACCGGGCCGGGACGACGCACGGCATGCCAGTATCCCGTCTCGTCTGCCGTTGACGCATGGGCTACGGAATAGAATGGCTGAAACTCCCGCAGATTCCCGTCCTGATCATCGACATTCACGGCATCGATGGAGAAAACTTCCATCGATTCTTCGGCCCGCGCGTCCGGAATCACCCGATATTCCGTGCTTCGGAAATTCAAAGGAACCGCATCTGCGGTGCGGCGGAACAGATTGACAATTGGAGTACAACCCAAGCGCACAGTGTCCGTTGAGACGACGGATTCAAGTTCTGCAGCGTGTTCGCGAAGCAGCAATGAGATTTCAAGCCGATTTCCAAGTTGCGACAGGACGGCGGGTGAAAGTCCACTGATGTCAAAAAACAGAAACTTCTGCGGCAGGACGAAATATTCGCTCAGGAGTCGATAGCCGGGAAAAGAACGCGGGGACTGCGGAAGCACCGCTTCGTCGTGCGCGAACCCCACTGATTTTACGACCGAGGCCGGAAGTATCGCAGCGGCAACGGCCGGATTGGTCCCGGAGATGACCACTTCAAGCGTCTGTGTCAGGACCAGCTCCAGCAGCTTCGCAGCCTTTTCAAAGTTTGGAACGTTGACAAAGAATCGCAGACTCCCCAGTTCAAATTTTGACAGCGATTGCTTCGGATCGATTGTCCGAAACTCAAAGCGAAGTACCGACGACGCGTCTCCCCGATGCGGCGATGCGGGACCGGAGAATGGCTGCCGAATTAACCGCACCGCATGTGCTTCGAGCGGAAACAGCCTGACGGGATAGGTTGTGCGAAACTGGCAGTTGTATCCGCGGATTCTTTCGGACTCGATCATTGTTCCTGCGCTGACCAGGTGTCCGGCGGTCTGATCCTTTTGCCCTGGATTCAATTTAAGCCCTAACACGGACATGGAAGGGACCGGTGAAAGCAAATGAGGATAGAGAATCCCCAACATGGCATCGACAAGTTCCGGAAAGCTGTCATCCAGTTTGTGGCGAGTTCTGGCATTGAGATAGGCAAACGCCTGAATCAGACGCTCAACATGTGGATCCTTGATTCCCGTCGCGCTCAGGCTGAGCCGATTGGCGATCTTTGGAAACCGTTCAGCAAACTGCGATGCCGTGTTTCGGAAATAATCCAGTTCACGCTGATACCAGGTATCAAGCGATTCACTCATCGGTGATCTCCATTATTGGCGCTAGTCACTTTGATGCTTCACTGTCGAGTTCCCGAATGCCGCTATGTGACGGCAAACTGTCCGGTCGCAGATTCAAGGGATGAGTCAAACTGCACGCGATGTTTCTTTTCTTCCACCAGCAACATGGCTTCAATGCGAAAGCGAAACGTCCGATCAACGAATTCCTCATTCACGCGCTCTATCCGCACCTCGGTCAATCTTGGTTCAAACAACGAAATTGACAACCGAATCGCCTTGATCAAAATGTCAGAATCCTGTGCTGCGTTCAGCCCGGAGGCAGTAAAATCCGGGATCCCGTAGTTGATCAGGCTGTCATCCAGTTCCGTCAGTTCCGGTGGCCATGCCACACAGCGATAACGAGTATTCAGGAGGTCTTCGAGATCTCTGCGTACCGAGGACTGGATGATGCGAAGTTTCTGATTGTCATCAAGCGGGGCTTCCACGGATTTGTCGGGTTCGTTGTCGAGCAGGCGATCCAGCAGCGACAATCGGATCGTGCTCCTGGTGGCTCCGGTACTCATAGGAAAAAGGTGCTTTCTGATTCAGCTGACTGATGCCGCCGTATTATCTGCGAAATGACAGCTTTTCAATCTGCATAATTGCTACAACATCGTCATTCACAAGAAACTCACGCTGTCCCGCCCCCTGAGTCGGGCCAACTCCATCAATCTTATTCCATTCCGTTGCCCGCCCGATACGAATTCGCTGGTCTGATGATCTGTCAGAACCTTCATAGAGCGCAGGAATGTGGACGCGTCCACTGACATCACCATCCGTCTCAATTGCTGCAGCCCGCCAAAGCATGTCCGACAGATGGACGACCGGATCAAATTCGAGACTCACGACCTGGTCAAATCCTATCCAATAGTATTTTCCAGTGGCCGTATAAACTTCCAATGTCGGTCCAAGCACGTCGTCCAGATCCATGAACTCGGAAAAGGAGACGCTGTCAACTTCTCCTGCAAGCTCGCTATCCAGTTCGGCCGCTTCGTTCGCAAGCCGCGCCGCATCGGCAGCCAGTCCTGAGCGGAGACAAATCAGAGCCTCCAGTCGCTTCTTCTGCGATTCCGTGGGCTTGGTCAGAAACTCAGGAACTCGCCCCTGGCGGTAGACTTCCCGTCTGGCCAGCTCGGATCGAATGAGATGCTTCAGCAGAGACACACCAACCATCGTTTGGGGGTCCGTCTGCAATGCGGCATCAAGCTGCTTATCCGCTCGTTCAAATTCACCGCAAAAGCACAACAACTCGCACAGTAAACTCCGTGCCCGTACATCCGTTGGTTTATTGCGGACCGCCTCTGTTGCGGCGGTCACAGCTTCAGTCAGGTTTCCGGCCTGAAACAATTCAATGGGATTTGACAACGGTAAGACCTTCCAGACAGAGACGCTAATTGCGGAATTCCATACGGCGAGCCACAAGAGTCACCGAGGACGAAAGTTGATCGAGTTGATAGTGTGGGAGCAGCCGAATCGTCAGATAAAATTTTCCAGGCTCGCCGGCCACTTCATCGACTTTGACTTCTGCTTCGCGCAAAGGATACCTGGCCTTCATGGCCGGCGATGCTTTTTCGTCTGGTGTCACATAGTTGACTAACCAGGCACTCAGGTCATTTTCGATCTGGCGGGCGTTCGCGACAGACCCCACTTTATCCCGCGCCTTCACTTTCAGATAATGTGCAATCCGCGAACAACACAGTACATACTGCAGCATGGCTGAGACACGCGCATTCGCTGTTGCCACCTCGTCGTCAAAGACTTCAGGTGCATGGACAGACTGGTTGGAATAGAATACGCAATATTCAGTGCCCTTGCATTGCGACAGAGGAACAAACCCAAGTCGGCAGAGTTCTGCTTCCCGATGATCAGAGATCGAAACTTCGGTCGCACTGCGCTCCGCGACACCAGCCGCGTCGGTCGAGTATGACAATGTTGCGAGCCCCGTGACAAGTCCTCCACCTTCGACACCCCGCTCTGCACCTCGAATGTCAGCAAACCATCCGGATGAAGCGAATGCACGCATCACAACTGTCCCCAGCGCCCAGGCTGCCGATCCCCAAAGGTAACGACTGCGATCCTTGCTCTCTACGTGTTCTTCAAAACGAAACCCGTGTTGACTGGAACCATCATCGAGATAAGGACTTCTGAGGAGTATTCTTGGCAGCGTCAGCCCCAGAAATTGTGAGTCTGGTTTTTCGCGAAGGCTTCTCCATTTGCGATGCTTCGGCTGCTGGAAAATCTGCTCCAGATCGGCTGGCTGTTCGAGAGTGGAAAAATCATCCAGTCCAAGCAGAGTCGGTGTAGCAGAAGTGATGACGGGGGCAAATGCTGCTGCACCGATGCCGCTTAACTGTGCCAGCAGATCGATGTCTTCAGGATGATTGGTGAATTCGTAGTTCGCGATCAACAATCCATATGGACGACCACCCGCCGTACCAAATTCCTCTTCATACACTTTTTTAAACAGCGTATTCTGGTCAAAATCGACGGCGTCTTCAAAGTCCTTGACAAGTTCCTTTTTCGAAACATTCAGGACACGGAGTTCGATATCCGCCGCTTTATCATCCAGCCCGCGTTCAGTCAAAAGCGCCTTGCGAGTCTGCCAGAGATACGTCAGGCCCCGCCATGCCGATTCAAGTGCCTGGAACGCAGAGTGATGCAGGATTTCATTGACCTGATTGGTGAGCAACTGGTCAATACGACCAATGTCACGCGACAGTGCACGGCGGGCCGCCTCCAGTTCGCGTCTTTCAGAAGGAACTCGCCCGAGCCAAATGCTCAACGCTTCGATCGTCGAATTTGCGTTCAGAAAACGCTGCAACGTCTGAGCTGCAGCAGAAGAACCCGCACCAACTCCCTGTTGCGTGATCGAATCCAGCAAACCTTTTGAGGTTGCCGGAATTCCAATCGGCTCAGGCTCGCGAATCAGGACGGCATGCCCCTGTGGAACATGAGACTGCTCTTCGGGCAAGAATAGCTCCTCAAATCGCCAATGAATTCATGCAGGAATGGGAAAACGACCCTGCCAGCAAGGGGACCGTCGTTTTAATCGTGGGATAAGCTTCCAGCTTGTCATTTTAATCGTGGGATAAGCTTCCAGCTTGTCATTGCTTTTAAAAAACAGGGCGTTTTCTTCAATAGATGCCAGGCTGGAAGCCTAGCCCACGGGAAATCCCGAC
>JANOUN010000057.1:0-8538 GCA_031416875.1 Planctomycetota bacterium
GATTTGCTGACACAAGCAACTTCCCTGTAGCGAGCCTGCAATTTCGATCATGTAACACTTCAAAGCATCGATAAATAACGCACTTCAGCGTGCATCATTCGAACCGCAGCGAGATCCAACTCACCGCGCATACGACCGCTATGTTGAGTTCATGTGAGATAAGGCCCAAGTCATACCCGGGACAACCCCTCATCGTCCATCGCAGTTTGCTGACGGGGGCGGCAATTCGCCATTCGATCTGGTCAAACTTTGACAGCCTCCCAACGCTCCCGTCACGAACTGCCGTCGCATCGACTGGTTCGGCAAAATGTGCCGTTCTGCAGTTTACAGAGCCGACAATCTTTGCGTATTTGCCGGTTATACCGCACACCGTTGACATTGGCTCGTTTAACCGCGTGCCCAGCGGGCCGCGCAGCGTCACGCTGGCCAAATTCCCAAGCGCGGGGCGTTGCCCACGCGGTTAAACGAATGTGCCATCGGCAGCACCATTCCTGAGTTGCTGAGGATCAGCAGCGGGCCCATTGTGTTGTCAGATCATGCACACTGCGAATCACGCGCCGCCGAATTCGTCGTCGTAGTCCGCCATAGCGGCAAGGATCACTTTTTCCGCATGCGCACGATCGTAGATGTGGTCAATGGAAACCTGCTGCGTCGTGTCGCCCGGCATCATCTTGTAAGTCGTGAAGTAGTGCCGCAATCGCTGGACAAGAGCTTGAGGCAGCTCATCCAGGTCCTCGACATGCGACCAGATCATGTCCTGAGCCAGCACGCCGATAATCTTGTCGTCGGCTTCGCCGCCATCAAGCATGGGCAAGCCACCAATCACGCGAACGGTGACAATGACTTCCGATTTTGTAATCGGCCGTTCGCTGAGCACGCAGATGTCCAGCGGGTCGCTGTCGCCGCGCCGCGCTTTGGGCATCAGCTCCGCAACACGCGCTCCACAGAATGTGCGCGGAATGAAACCATACAGGGCAGGCGGCTGCGAGGAAGTGCGCTGCGGGCGGTCAACTCGCAGATAGCCCGTCACTTTGTCCACTTCGTATTTGACCAGATCGAAGGGAGAGATTTCGATGAACGCATGCACCAGATGCGGAGGATTCGGACCGACTTCCAGGCCATGCCACGGGTGAGGTCGCCAACGGAAAAATGGTTTTGGGAAAGCCATACGAATCGGTTCCGTAGAATCCAGCCAATGTATCTTGAGGTGTCTTAGCCAACTGACGCGCGCATTTGCATGATCGCGGCACGTGTGACTTTAGGGCATCCGCCATTCGTTGGAAGCGCCATTGTGATGGTCATCGTCATTTTTGCCTGAGCAGAGAGCAGGTTCTTCAGATTTCTGGCAGAATCGGTTCGTAAACCTGCCGAATCTGCTGAAATGTGCGCTTTGAAAAAGGTGTCTGGAACTTTGGAGGCAATAGAAACCACGCAAGAATCTGATGCCGGAGAGTTCCAGACACCTTTTTCAACCCACGACATTATCGCCATGAGTGTATGCCGTGCGAGGTATCGGCAATCTGCATCCGGTCGCTGTGGATGATGTCCATCAGCGGGCTGCGGTCAGCCTCATCCGAAGTCAACGCCATCACGAGCTGACATTCAGCGGCGTCCAGCAGAGTTTGTGTGCGGTCCGATTGGTCCTGAAGCATGGCCAGACGTGCCGTCAGGATGAGGTCGCGACAGGCTGACTGAAATGCCTCAGCCTGCACATGCCTTTGATACGCTGTCGCCAGGAACTTTTCGGCTTCTTCCATCTCCTCGGCCTGCGCGGCAACGCACGCCAGAACCGCGTGCAGATCACCGACCAGCCGCAGTCGTCGCGGCGATTCTGATGCCGCGACAGAATCAAACACCCGGCGATCTGCCTGATGAATCCAAAGCAGACACGATTCCAGATCATGATTCAAGAGTGCCTGCATTGCCAGAATCAACCAATCGCGGTCGCAGAGCGCCTGCGGCGAAGCTGTTTCGAATGCCGGGATTCGCGATCGCGCTTGACGGGACGAATTCACTGGCATTCCTGCGTGATGTCCCAGTTGTTTCACCGCCGACTGAAGACATCGCTCTGCGCCGACGGGATCACCACTATCCATCCGCATGTGAGCCATCAAGAACAACGTTGGAATGCTGCTGCCAGCATACAGTCCAGCTCGGCGAGCCGTTTCCGTCATCAGTGAGATCGCTTCCGCCCGATGATGCTGCTCCCAGAGCGATCGAACGGGTCTCCAGGATGCGGCAAGCTGCGGCATGGTCGTGGAAAACGACACTTCTGCGGGGGCTCGCAGTCTCCGGCACAGAAGCCTGGTGGCTGGAAACTGCGCCATGGGCGCAACACGAGTCGCAGTGACTTCACTTGTTTTCACGACAGCACTTTTCGGTTTGCCAGAGTCAGGCAGGTCACCATTCCGTGGTAGACGACTGCCAATGGACAACTCGACGTGCTTTGTTCGTCAGCGAGATTTGACGGGAGAATCGACAGCGTAGCGCCGCAGTGCAGTCGATGCAATGACGATTTTACGCATTCTTCCTGTTTTGCGGTTCATGAGGGTTCTATGACTCCCCTTGATTCGCATCACCGCCTGTGCTGGATCCAGCAAATGGGGGCAATTCCCGGAGAATTGACCTTCGTTTTGTATGCAGGTCACCGTCGACTCGAAATTTTCTCCCGGCTTTCAAAACCGCACACGGTCGGAAGTGACAAAAGTCGTCCCAGTGGAAACAATCTGCGAATGAACCCACCCTGGACCCCTGAATCGTGGCAAAAACGCCAGGCGCAGCAGCAGCCTAAGTACGACAATCCTCAGGAACTTGCGGAAGCGATTCGCCGACTCACCACACTTCCGCCGCTTGTCACGGCCTGGGAAGTGGATCGCCTGCGCACGCAGCTGGCGCTCGCGGAGGAAGGTAACGCGTTCGTCCTGCAAGGCGGTGACTGTTCGGAGAGTTTCGATGACTGCAATTCCACATCGATCCTGCGGAAGCTGAAGGTTCTCATTCAAATGAGTCTGGTGCTCATTTGCGGTTCAAAGAAAAAAATTGTCCGCGTCGGCCGCATTGCCGGGCAGTACGCGAAGCCACGCTCGACCGACACCGAAAAGCGAGGTGACGTGGAGCTGCCCAGTTATCGTGGCGACATCATCAATCAATCGGGCTTCACCCCGGCCGAACGCCGCAACGATCCACAATTGATGCTCCGCGCCTACGAGAAATCGGCGCTGACCATCAACTACATCCGCGCGTTGAGCGAAGGCGGTTTTGCCGACCTGCATCATCCGGAAAACTGGGATCTGGAATTCGTCCGCAATACGCCAGGCTCGCGCCGCTATCAACAGTTGCTGGAATCGCTGAGCGATTCGATCCGCTTTATGGAAGCTGTCTCCGCCGGTGAACTCACGCAGCTGACCCGAGTTGATTTCTTCACCTCACACGAAGGCTTACTGCTGGCGTTCGAGCAGGCGTTGACCCGCGTTGAGCGAAATCGCGGCTGGTACAATCTTGGCGCTCACATGGCCTGGATCGGCGACCGTACGCGCACGATTGATGGTGCGCATGTGGAGTACTTTCGGGGCATCCGTAATCCGATCGGCTTGAAAGTCGGTAACTCCATGGAGCCCGATGAACTGGTCGAACTCATCGATATTCTGAATCCGGCAAACGAACCGGGACGACTGACGCTCATTCATCGCTTCGGTGCCGAAAAGATTCGTGAGCGATTGCCGCGTCTGGCCGAAGCAGTGCTCAGGGCCGGTCGCCGCGTTCTCTGGAGCTGCGATCCCATGCACGGAAACACGCAGACCGCTCGGAGCGGTATCAAAACGCGATCGTTTGACGAGATCATGTCGGAGATTATTACCGCGTTCCGGATGCATAAAGAGCTGGGATCACGATTAAGCGGCATCCATCTGGAACTGACCGGTGAAGACGTCACCGAATGCACCGGGGGACCCGGAAATCTGACCGAATCCGACCTCGCCCGCGACTATCGCAGCCAGGTCGATCCTCGATTGAACTACGAGCAGGCGATGGAAATTGCATTCCTGATCGCAGAACAAATGAAGTGATGAGAATTGCTGTACGTCATAGCATTCGCATAGATGTAGTCGGGGTCATCAAGACGTCTGGTTCAACGACACATGAAGTGCGCGGTTTCACCATGTTGACTTAGGCGACACTGCAATACGGAGTCCTTTGGACAGATTTGAAGTGGAGATGTGGAGTAGGATCTATGGAATTCGTCCTGAAGGGGCGACGGAATCCAGCCTGGGCCAACGGCCCAGGAAATTGGCATCGTGATCAGAAACGCCCTGAAAGGGCAGGGGAATCCCGATTCTGGTATCCTTTCAGGGTACAAACACAATATGCATCCTGACCTGGGGCGGCGTTTGTCGCGGAAGCGACTTCACTTGCCCCAGGCTGTATTCCAGAAGCCTTTCAGGCTTACGCATCGCAATTCCGTTGAACTCAATTCACCACGGCGCACTTCATTTGTCGTCTAACGATGGCGAGGCGCATCAACGATATTCTGTGGCCAGCGGATTTGTGCGGTCCGCCTCAAACGTGTCGCGACACACAACCTTTCGGAATCATAGACGGCACGGCGGCATTGAAGCGGGAGGCGGGGGTAATTCGGTTTGCGGAGCGGCGTCTCCCGAATTGTTCAACGATCCGCAACCAGAGTTCCGGAGACAGATTCAGGCGTTCCAGAATGGTCAAGCTCACACGAGTCGGGAGGGATTGTTTATCGTTGGCTGGAGGCGGTCGAAAACACCCAAGCCCAGCCAACCTGCCGTGTGATCCATTCGAGCGACTCGCGCCTTTGGGAGGGAACACATGCCGGGAACGCCTGGGCTTGAAGTTCTCTAAATGCAATGATGCCGCTAGTCAAAATACCTTCGGACAATTCAACGCTATCGGCCAGCGTTTGGCTTGTATCTTGTTTCTGCGCCATGAATGAGAACGTCCCGCTTATCGAGCCACTCTTTCGATCCCAATGGCACAATTTCTCCCGCGGCGTTTAGCTGCGTCGCACTCCGCACTTCAAATTCCAGTATTCGCTCATCAGAGGTGAGGTGTTCGTCATGCAGCGAGATGTCCCACCATTTGGCGGACTTGTTTCGACTCCAAGTGAGCATGCGGCTGTCGTCTCGATTGGTGAGCGCATCATCGACCGAATCATCGTGCGTGAAAACAGCGAGCGGCATCTTCCTTGAGGCGTGCTCACGCCAGTGCCATGTCCCTTACGGAAGAAGACGGCGTATTGTGGGGCGACTTGATAGTTCGTGGGTGTGTCAAGCGCGCCGATCCGACCGCTGTGCAAGTTCGTCGATCTGAAGTCTTTCAAGAGGCGAACAAGTGTATTGTGTCGTCGCTCTGTGAATGCGACGTCTGGCTGCTACACTGCGGCGGGGCTCGCGTGGTCCGACGAATGGTTCGTGACGGCAGCGAGAAATCTGTTGTGAGAGAATCATGGCAATCGGCATCAGTCCGCTGGTGGATTTCGCGTTCAAGCTGATGCTGGGAAGTCCGCAGCATAGTGGTGTGACGATCCATTTTCTGAATTCGATTTTGATCGATCAGCCAAGAATCACGCATGTCGAGATCCTGAATCCGTTTCTGGGGAAGCAGTCGGAAGATGACAAATTGTCGGTGCTCGACGTTCTGGCGACGGATGAACATGGCCGATTGTTGAACATCGAAATGCAGACATCCTTGCCTGCGGGGATGTCGCAACGTCTGGCGTACTACGTGGCCAGTGTCTACGTCGGTCAGCTGCATGAGGGGAATCAATACTGGCAACTCCGCCCAGCGATCAGCATCTGTGTGCTGACGCAGGCGATGTTTCCCGCGTCGCCCGAACTGCACCTGGACTTTCGGTTGCGAGAATCGTCACCGGGCCTGATTCTGACGGACGACCTGCAAATTCATCTCTTGCAGTTGAATAATCTTCGCGTGGCGGCGGAGAGTGTGTATCATGCGTTGCCTACTGAACGTTGGGCCTATTTCCTGCAGAATGCCGACCAACTGACGCCCGAAGAAATCCGCCGTCTGTTCCCCGATGAAGAAATTGCCGAAGCCGCCGGAGTTTTAGAAATGATCTCGCAAACCCCTGAACAACTGCAGTTCTACAACGCCCGCCTGAAGTTCCAGCGTGACGAAGAAGCCAGACTTCGCAAGGCCGAAGAGGATGGGCGTCTGGAAGGCTTTCGCGAAGGCGAAATGATCGGCGAAGCAAGGGGCGAAGCAAGGGGTGAAGCAAGGGGACTGAAGCTTGGTCGCATCACACTGCTGCAGGAACTGCTCGGCATCCGTCCATCCACGGCGGAAGAATTCGCGGGATTCGATGAGGCGCAAATAAAGGAACTGGAAGAGCAACTGCAGCATCAGCTCCGCTCTCGTGCCTAGGGCCACACCCTCATCGTGCCACACATCTTTTTTGTGGCATTAAAGATTTGGGGGGGTGGTTTTTCCGGGTCCGTATGAGTTCCACGCGATAGCAAGGTCGTTGACTCGTTGCAGACCCAGCCAGGGCGTCTGCGTTCCCGGATGCTTGGCCTTCGTCGTCGAACGGATCACATGACCTCCCCTCGCCGCGATCCAGCGGATCATGTCGTTCAGACTGGGAGGCACGTCCGGTGCTTCCGTCCGATTGCGAACCATGCACACAGCTTTCCATTCCCATGCGTGGAACACGACGTCGCAAGGCATGTCCGGACATTCCCGGCCAAGGCGACACAGCAACAGGATCCGCCATGCGTGAATCAATGACACCGCGATGAGGACTGTTGCCGTGCGGTCCATATCAAAGCAGCCATCTCGCTCCGCCGTGATGAGCCGTCAGGGTAATGGAGTAGATCAGGGCTGATATCTGCAACTCGGGGCATAGTACAGCTTCGTGCCATCTCGACAGAACTCCCGTGAAATCTTGTCATTAGCAAATGCACTTCACCGTGAACTGGGGTTTCGCAAAATCGAGGCCTACGCTTTAATCACGTTTTTGCATGAGAAAGTCATTTTTGGCACAATTGGAGGCTGCAGTGAAGGAGGATCTTTTGGAATTCATCGGGCGCGGTCGAACAAATGGCGCACCATTTTGGCTTCTCTATGGATTAGGGACCGTCTTTACTGTCTTCGGAGTCGGGCTTGCGATTGGTTGCTATCCAATGATGCAATCTCAGCTTCCTATTGAAGCTCAGGGCGGCAGAATTGGTGTCGGCGTTGGACTCGCGATGCTGCTATTTGGTGGATTGATGATCTACAGCGGCTACACGAAATCGATTGCTGATCGGGTCGAATTCTTTGGGAACGGCTTACGCGTGGTGGGGGGCGTTTGTGACGGGGCGTGGCGATTCGAACAACTGAAAACACTCAAGATCGTCATCATCAAACCAGGCCCGTGGCTCAGCGTCGAGGGGTTCAAGGCATGGTGCACACTTGCCCTAAGGGCCATCGAGATACGAACGGTTCAAGGGGTTGTAGTGACCACAGATGATTACTTGTTCGGAGGAGGGGAGGTTTGTTTGAGTGTCAACGGGGCTGACGAAATCACCGCGAGAAGCCCGGGCCTATCCAGACTACTGCGATTCAGTGCTGCTGCATCAAGCGCCCGCAGCGATTTTGATGTGAAACTGATTCAGCTTTGATAGCAACTCCTAAAATGCCATCGTTGATGGGTAACTGGCACCACGAGAATGGCTGCCCGCATTGCGGCCATTGAGAGGGTACTGTTGCAGCAATCCTTGTACACGGCCGGAGCTTCGTCTTTGGCGTACGGTGACGGACGTCGGTGACAGTGACGGACGTCGGTGACAGGCACCGTAGACGTACCTTCAACGAACTTTCATAGACAGCGGATTTGTGCAGCCCGCCTCAAGCGTGTCGCGACACACGGCTCTTCGCAACCGTGGACGTTGCGGTGGCGTTGAAACGGGAGGCAGGGGTAATTCGATTTGCGGAGCGGCGTTTCCCGAATTGCTCAACCACCTGCAACCAGACTTCCGGTGACAGATCGAGGCGATCCAGAATCGGCGGAGCAGTCTTTGGCACAAAGCCACGTTTGCCCGGCTTCACCTGCCGACCGGTCCAGTCCAGTAACTGCAGGTATTCCGGCAACGACATGAATACGCAACCGCGATTGGACGCTCGACGGGACGGCGATTTCTCACGCACTTTCCTGCGCTTCGGCTCAAGTTCGATCGGAGCCAGCCAGCCAGCTTTCTCACCGTGTTCAATCCGCAAGTCCTTGGCGTCCACTGTGGAAACGGCATCGGCAGATTTCAGGTCGACAATGCGTTCCTGAGCACTCGTGAAATCACTTTGCTCCGGAGTCGTCGCCAGACCGGCGCGCACGGGATTCAGATCCACATACACCATGCACGCGGCAATTGCCGATTCATCAGTGAGCACGGTCGCCTTGAATCGGCCTTTCCAAAAGCGGCCTGTGCATTCTTCTTCGGCATTCGCCAGCCGCGCGATGACTTCCGACGTGCATCGCATAAACCACGACACGCTCGACAGTCGAGCCCGCAGTTCCGCCAG
>JANOUN010000058.1:0-3712 GCA_031416875.1 Planctomycetota bacterium
TGACGATTTTTCGGTCGCCATCGCGATCTCGGAGCAACGCCGGCGATTTGATGTCAGACAGAGCACGGTCAAAGTCGCGATCCAGATCGGCGAGCAGAAAATGCGTGAAGGGAATTGCGTCAGCGGGAGTTGCGTCAGCGGGAGTTTCCATGATAACCGACCAGTCCGCCGAATCCGGCGCGGCGCGCGAGTGAACGCGAACACGTCCCTCCTGAATCAGCACCAGATCGTCGTATCCGTCGAGATTCATATCGAGAGCCTGCACTTGCGTCGCACCTGTCACGTCCGGCAGCCCCGTGCCCACCGAAAATGCCTGCAACACGGTCGGCTCCAGCTTTGTGAACAAGCTTCCGCGCACATCTGTTGCAAGCGGCAGCGTCGCCGCGAGATCGATCGTCAGATATTCCAGCAGGTTCCTGTCGATACGCCGAAGGTCAATTTGCGTGGCCTGTTCCGGGACGAGCAGATTCTTGACCATCATGGCCGACCCCATCTGCACGCCGGGCTTGACGTTGGGGGTCGCAAGTGTCTTCTGAATCGATTCAATGAGATCAATTTTCCGCTGCGCCTTGATCGCAGAATTCAGTGGTTCAAGCAGGACGATCGCCTTTTGCAGGGTGTCAGGTAAACCGCTCGCAAGTTTTTTTGTTTCGGCATTGCGTGAATTCAGTCCCAGCGCCTGCTTTTCGAGCAAATTGGCCAGCACAGACAGGTTCTCCGGTGCGAGTTCGAGTGTCTTTTGTAACACTTGAATGAGTTCAGGCGAATCGGAATAGTCGCGATGTCCACTCAAGGCCAGCGCCAAAGCGAACCAGTATTCCGCTCGTCCAGGAGCCAGCGTTGTCGCTTCGCGCAGATGTCTGAGGCCTTCTTCCATGCGCGGCTTTGTCGGCGAATCGTCCACAACGGCAAGTTTGCCTGCCAACAGTGCGGCGATGGCTTTTTCGTCGTTATTCCTGATCAGCCTGACGTAGGCGGCGACCGCAGCATCGGCCTTCCTGACCATTTCAGCATACGCCTGCGGATTGACCGACAGCGAATATGGCGATTCCTTATCCAGCAACGACAGGACTCGCCCAATTGCCAGATTTTTTGCGACGTCGATATTTCCTGGCAGACGTTCGAAGATTTGACTGAGGACCGATTCTGCCTCAGCCCATTCCTTGTTTTCCAGATGCCCAATACCGCGACTGTGCAGGCTCAGGACTTCGCGAACCTGATCCGCCGATAATCCACTTCCGTCTTCTGTCGCCGCAATGGTTTTCACACCCTCCGTCGCAGACTTCTTGCCGTCTGATTTCTTCGATACCGAGTCTGATGGAGTACAGCCAGTCACCGAAGCAAGCATTACATAGGAGATGCCTGTCAGCAGTGCCGTAACGAACGGGCGAGTCGAGCGTATCATCATGGGCTCAGAATCCATTTCCATTTCCTGATTGACGTTGCGGGTTCTCATGTTGTATACGCAGCATAATGCATTCGCACGAAGCAAAAGAACACCAGGTTGAAAGTTAAGCCCGTTCCGGACGAGAATGCTGAAGTTGCAACATGGATTGGCGATGTGAACCTCGCAGACGGCGATGGCTGGCATCATGGATGCTCGACAGATTCGATCCCGGAGTTTTTTTATGCATTTCCAGTTTGGTTTCATCGTCTCTGTCTGTCTTCTGAGTCATTGCGGTTTCGCTCGCGCGGCCGAACCGGATCTGCCGAACCGCCTGATCGGTTACAATGAGCATCGCACGAATCTGCCGGGCGGAAGATATGCCAACGTCACGACAAACCGGGCGATGCTGGTGCAGGCCGATGGAACGCATCGTCGTCCGCTGGCGGCTGAACTGGCGAACGAAGCTGGTGCCTGGACGCAGTTTGCGGGCTGGTCGCCGGACGGCAGGACGGCCATAGTTGGTCGTGGATGGGAGAGCGCCGAGAACGCGCAGTGGGAAGAGGAACACCAGACGTTTCGCTTCAATTCCGAGAGCTGGCTGTACGACTCATATCTTGTCGATGTGGCAACCGGAACAACCGAGAACGTCACGGCGGTGGACCGGGTGAGCTTCTACAACACCGGGTTGTTCTACTGGCCGAACGATCCGCAGAAACTCGGGTTCACGGCGCTCATTGATGGAAACTCAAAACCATTCCGCATGGATCGGGACGGACGCCACAAGACCGACCTCACGAAGAATTCCAACGGCTTCGCGTACGGATTCAGCAGTTCGCCCGATGGTTCGAGGATCTCATATCACGAGAACTACCAGGTCTATCTGGCCGACGCCGATGGCTCGAATCGCGTCCATGTTCAGACGGGTCATCCGTTTGTCTTCGCGCCGTCATGGTCGCCCGACGGGAAGTGGCTGCTGTTCGTTTCCGGCGAACACTACGACTGCCATCCGCATATCGTCCGAGCTGACGGCACCGGACTAAAGAAGCTGGCGGACAGAGGTGGCTACCGGGGCGTGATCGAGTTTCTCGATGTGCCCGACTACCACGGCGGCAGCAGCGATATCCCTGTCTGGGCCGACGACAGCCAGTCCGTCTTCTACACGGCGAAGATCGGCGACAACGTCGAGTTGCTTCAGATCAGGATTGATGGTCTGACCGAGCGGCTCACCAGAACTGCCGATGGAACGCTGCACTATCATCCGAAGCCTTCGCCCGACGGCAACTGGATTGTGTATGGCTCGAAGCGCAACGGCGTGCGCAATCTGTTCCTGATGCGGTTGTCCGATCGACAAGAACAGGCGCTGACGGACCTTCCGACCGGCCACGCCGCGATGCACGCATACTGGCAACCATAGGAACGCGCAAACGGCAACAACTGCGGTGTCTGCTACCAGGAGCTTGCGTGAGACATCGCGGCCTGGAATTAAACCATGTTCCGATTGGAAACCGGTGTTTGAGTTTGTAGGTTGTGACAAACGGCTGACAAGCCGTGCAGGCACACCATGCTGCATTGGACTCATGGTGTGCCTGCGCTCGCGATGCTCGCTGGTCACACCCTGCAAAAATCCGGTTTGTCAGAGCCTCCAGTTTGCTGTCAACAGTTTACGGCGTGGAGATTACGGCGTCGGCTTCGATCAGGAGCAGGCGGGTGCCGATGTGCTGGATCGGGACGCCGAAGCATTCTGAGACAGCGAAGCGGTACTCTTCCAACTGTGGTCCATAGTGCAGGCGACGAGCTTCGATCCAGCGGCTGCGGTCTCCGGCAAACCGGTCGGTCTTGAAGTCGATAATGTCGGCCGCAACAGGTCGGCCGTTCTGCACCAGTAATACGAGTCGGTCAATTGACCCAAGGACCAGTTCATTCTGATGCAGCAGCGCAAACGTGCGTTCGCGTTCGACTTTTGTCGTGGCCTGCCCGGATTCAATCGCGCTGCGGAACGCCGCAAACGATTCGACATTGCCAATCGCATTCCGCTGAAAGATGCGTCGAGTTTCCGGACGCTGAATGGCCGCATAAAAGTCTGACAGAAGTCGCTCGACCGCCGCGTCCGGCACGGTCAGTTCCGACGCCCTGCGCCGCAACAAGGATTCTTCCGGCATGGCCGTCGCGTCGTCGAGCCATTCAATACATTCGAACCACGCATGCATCAGCGTCCCGCGTGTTTTCGGATCAACAATCGTCCGCACACCGGCTTCCGCGATATCCGTTGACGCTGGTATCGTTTCACGCCGCGCGATGAGTGACGTCACGGCCGGAAGATACAGC
>JANOUN010000059.1:0-6758 GCA_031416875.1 Planctomycetota bacterium
AGATACACTTTCCATGCTTTGACATTCCATGGTGTTGGGGTTTCACCTTTGTGATTAACGAATCCAGCGAACGGATGAAGCTGCTCTTTGTTCAACTGCTTGGTTGCTTCGCCTTTCAGCAAGCCAACAATGTACTCGACTTTATAGGTATGTCGGGCAACGACAAGATGTGCATGGCAAGGCAGAATTGAGCAAGCCCAAATTGTCAGGTTGCTCTTCGTACGGGCATTTGTAAAGCCTCTGCCGGAGGCGCGGGCCTGCAGACCGCTGAATTCAACAGCCGGATACTGCAGACAACTCTTTGCCTGTTGGCGCGAGGCTTCCTGCTCGGGATTCAGTTCGATCCGGGTTAATCCTCTTGTTGCCGAACCGAATCGGAGCAATTCCCAAGCAGCAACAAAATCCGACCATGATCCACGTGGATCATTAGGCAGCCAGAACCCGTAAGTTCCGAAGATGACGTGATATCCATGTATCATGTCGACACCTCCGTTTAACCGCGTGCCCAACGGGCCGCGCTCAGTTGTTGTTGTCTCAGCTACGTCGGTGCCGGAGCGCGGGGCGATGCCCACGCGGTTAAACGAGATTCTATCGCTTCAGAAACATCTCATCGAGATTCAGCAGTACGTTGCACACGACTGTCATGGCAGCGGCGTTGATGGGATCCATGCCTTCGGGCAAAGCGCCGAGTGGATCGGTTGCGAGTTTTGCGGCGTTGTCCGGCTGCGAAGCCAGTTCCTGGTGCATGTCGTTAAACAGTATTACCAGAGCCGACAGTTCTGATTCGGAAGGTTCTCGCAGCAGGCAGCGTTTGAATCCATCGGCGATCTGATCTTTGACGGCACCGTCGTGTTGCAGCATCGTGCGCGCCAGAGCCTGCGCCGCTTCGACATAGACGGGATCATTCAAGGTCACCAGTGCCTGGAGCGGCGTGTTGGTCTGATTTCTGCGCAACGTGCAGACTTCACGATTCGGCGCGTCGAAAGTAGCCATTGACGGATAGGGATTGCTGCGACGCCATGTCGTATAAATTCCACGACGATAGCGATCCTCGCCCATGCTGGTTTGCCAGTCCGTCGAACTTCCGAACGCGGCCGTGAGCCCTAAATTCGGCTGCGGCGGCTTGACTGGCGGCCCGTACATTTTCGTACTCAACAAACCAGCCACCTGCAACGCCTGGTCTCGCACCATTTCGGCACTCAGACGCACGCGCGGCCCGCGGGCCAGCCAGCGATTGTCGAGATCAGCGGCTGCCGCCTCGGGAGTCACCTTCGAGGACTGGCGATATATTGCTGAAGTGACAATCATCTTGAGCAGGTCGCGTGTGTCCCAGCCGGATTCGACGAGTTCCCGGGCCAGCCAGTCCAGCAGTTCCGGATGAGTCGGCAGTTCCCCCTGGGAGCCGAATTCTTCACTCGTCAGCACGATGCCGCGACCGAACAGATTCTCCCAATAGCGATTGACGACAACTCGAGCCGTGAGCGGGTTTTCATCATTCACCAGCCACTTCGCGAAGCTCAGGCGGTTCGCCGGTTCGCCGTCAGGAATCGGTGGAAAGACAGCTGGCACGCCTTCGTGGACTTCGTGGCCTTTGTCCAGATAATTGCCGCGAAACTGCAGCTGCGTTTTTCGCCGCGCGTCACTGGCAAGTTCGCGCAATACCGGCAGGGAGGCGTCGGGCTTCATGCCTTCCTGTTCTGTCTTCAGCGTCTTCAGTTCCTGCCGCGCGTCAGCAAGTTCGTGGGCAAGATTGAGCCGGAAATGATCGGCCAGCTGCGATGCCTCTGCCGACGTTCTTTCGGCACCAGGCTTCTCGACGATCGCAAGAATGCTCTGAGGCAGGCGGGCTCGTTCGATCGCCACTTCGTCATTGCTGAAGCTCATACGAAAGTTGCCGAGGATATGATTTGGATACGGCGAATTCTGTTCAATCATCAGCCGCAGCGTCGCTGACTCAGTGGTGACGATCGGGCTGGTCGGCACAAGCACCAGAGAGTGGCTTTCCGTGATACTGCCGCCCACCGCCCAGCCATTGTCCCCTTCAGTTTTTCCGTCAAAGATTCCTTCGGGCGCAAAGCCTGTCTGCTGATAATCAGCGATGGCTGTCAGGAACTTGATGTTGCGTACATTGCTCGGAGAATACTCGGCGGACGGATTTGGAGGTTCAGCCACCATTTGTTCCCAGACGACTTCGCGTGCTTCGTTGAGCAGCGAGATGCGGAAATCGGCCAGTCGTTTGTGAATGCCGCCGCCGGTCCGGTTCCAGATCGTCATTCGTTCGATCGCCGTGTCGGCACCCAGATCGACTTCCCACCAGGGATTGTCCGACATGGCAGTATGAGTTACCGATTTGTTTTCGAATTCTCCGTCTGTCTTTCCATCAATCGCGTATTCGGCGGGCGCGGCATAATCGGTGGAACTCTGAGTCGCTTTGCCAGTCAATGCGACGTTCGTCCCGGCGGAAAGGACCTGAACCTCTGCGAGTGACAGAATCTTCTGTGGCCCCGAAATCTCAATCCGCACAATCCGCCCGGTGGGAGCTGACTGACCTGCGGGGACGATCTGAGCTTTCAGTTCCGTGACGGCAAAGTTGCCGCCGCCGTGCCCTGCGCCACCGCCAGGCAAAGCCGCCAGAGGCAGTGTCTGCAGTCGAATTGCAGCGATGCCCTTCTCGGTGATATTTGCCGGATCAATGGGGATTTCAACGGTATAGACATCTTTCTCTGCAGCGGTCGCGACGAAAATCGTGCCATCGTCTGCAATGGTGGCTTCACTACCTGAAGCACGATTGACCAGCGCTGGCTTCATCCCGGCCCACGTCGGTTGAGTCTGCACACGCTGCTCCCATTGAAGCTGCGACACTGTGATTGCGTCTGTCGGGCTGGCCAGAGTCTTGTCCAGTTCGGCCAGTCGTTTGTCAATCATCGACCGTCGATCCTTCTGTTCGGGCGTGAAGAATTCCAGCAGTGGAGATTCATCGCGGCGATCGGCATCCTGCGTATTGTTCAGAATCGCAAAGATTTGAAAGTATTCATCCTGCGTCAGAGGGTCGTACTTGTGACTGTGACATTGAGCACACGCCATCGTCGTTCCCATCCAGACTTCCATCGTCGTGTTGACTCGATCGACCACCGCGACGTTGCGAAACTCTTCGTCCTGAGTGCCGCCTTCGCTATTTGTCATTGTGTTGCGATGAAATGCCGTGGCCATCACCTGTTCGTCGCTCGCATTCGGCAGCATATCGCCTGCCAGTTGCTCGATCGTAAACTGGTCAAACGGCATATTGCTGTTGATCGCTCGAATGACCCAGTCACGCCATGGCCAGATCGTGCGCGAAGGATCGTCCGCGTAGCCTGCGGAATCTGCATAGCGGGCAAGGTCCAGCCACTTGCGCGCCCAGTGTTCACCGAATTCCGGTCGCTGAAACAGATGATCGACAAGTTGTGACCAGGCCGTTTCGTCGATTGCGGAGGGGTTGTCGGGGTTCGCACCAGCTTCCAGTCGTTGCACCCACGCATCACATTCGGCAACGGTTGGCGGAATTCCAATGAGATCCAGAAACAGCCGCCGCACCAGAGCTCGCGCGTCTGCCTGTTCCGTCGGTTTCAGTCCCAGTTCCAGCATTCTGTGGAGCGCAAAATTGTCGATGGCATTCTTTGGCCAGTTTGCGAACGGAGCATCAGCGGGCGGAATTTCGGCGCGGATGGGTTTCACGTACGCCCAGTGCCTTGCGTACTGTCCTCCTTGTTCGACCCAGCGCTGCAGAGTCGCAATTTCTGCTGCCGTGAGAGGCTTACTGAATTCGTCAGGGGGCATGCGCACGGATTCATCGTCACTGGTGATGCGCGCGATCAGTTCACTCGCACCGGCATTGCCGGCAACGATCGCCGCGTGTCCCGATTCCAGAATCTTTGTCGCAACGTCCGGGTCATCAAGCCGCAATCCGGCTTC
The DNA here is from genome assembly GCA_031416875.1 of Planctomycetota bacterium. GTDB lineage: Bacteria > Planctomycetota > Planctomycetia > Planctomycetales > Planctomycetaceae > SXXK01. Next base: position 3,952 of record JANOUN010000059.1, read on the forward strand.
CCGCTTTGCACCATCCGGGCCGTGGCACGCCAGGCAATGATTGGAAATGATCGGTCGCACGTCCCGATTGAAATCGACTTTTTGAGCACTGACAGATGTCGCCGAGGCGGCGAAACAGGCCATCATGAGCAGTGCCGATAATGCGAATCGCATAAGCTGCATCCAGGGAAAATATCTCAGGGCGGGAATCAGGTCGGGAGGGATTTGTCTCGGGTTCCTGGATTGTAACGCAGGCATCGTCTCAGATCACGCGAGAAACGGCATTCTTGCGGCACTGAAAAACCAGGTGACAATTGCAGGATTGCTCGATAGACTTCGCGTGTTCCAGTCCGGGACGATCAAAAGCGTTCTCAAGCAGGCTCGTCTTATAAGCACCTCGGCAGAAGCAGTTTGGCATAATTTGGCATAATATCGTTTAACCGCGTGGGCAACGCCCCGCGACTGGCAGCGAAGCGCGGCCCGATGGGCACGCGGTTAAACGAATCATTGGCGACCGTGCGCGGTGTAAGGAGTAGTTCTTATGCGATACATGGTTGTTTTAGAGCAAGGTCCGACGAGCTACGGCGCGTACGTACCAGACCTTCCGGGTTGCATTGCTGTGGGTGAGTCGCAGCAGGAGGCCCTGCTGCTTATTCAAGAGGCAATTGAGTTTCACCTTGAGGATCTCAAAGAAGAGGGGCTGCTCATTCCCTTGCCTCATTCTTCAAGCACATTTGTAGAAGTATCTACCGAACAATAATCGTTCAATGTCCTTGAGGCGAATGTCACTCAAGAGGCTGCGCAGGTCTAAATCCGGAATGACCAGGCACCGGAGATTCAACAATGATTTGCATCGTCCAGCAACAACACACTCTTGTCGGCTCGCTCCTGCCCATGCTCGCGTGGATGGCAACATTGGTGCTGCCTGCGATGGCTTCGGCGGAGCCGCTCGATCACATCCGGGTGAGCGATGACAAGACGCACTTTGTCCACGGGCAGTCCGCTGAGCGGTTCATCGTGTGGGGCGTTAACTATGACCACGATCATGCGGGGCGGTTGCTGGACGAGTATTGGATTGACGAGTGGTCAACCGTTGTTGAGGACTTCGGCGAGATCAAAGCACTCGGTGCTAATTGTGTGCGCATTCACCTGCAACTTGGCATGTTTCTGGATACACCTGACACGCCGAACGATGCGGCGTTGGCGCAGCTTGCAAAGTTGGTTCAGCTTGCCGAGGACGAGGGTCTGTATCTCGACGTGACCGGCCTGGCCTGTTACCACAAGCAGAACATTCCGGCGTGGTATGACAAGCTGAACGAACAGGATCGCTGGAAAGCGCAGGCCGTCTTCTGGGAAGCCATTGCTCGAACATGCAGCGCCAGTCCGGCGATCTTCTGCTACGACCTGATGAATGAACCGATACTACCCGGTAAGGAACCGGAGTCTGAATGGCTGGCTGGCGACCTCGGCGGAAAATTCTTTGTGCAACGACTGGCACTGGAGTTGAAGGATCGTACGCGCGAGCAGGTCGCCGAGGCGTGGGTCAACACGATGGTGGATGCGATTCGTAAACATGATCAGCGTCATATGATCACGGTAGGTATCATTCCGTGGGTGTTTGTGTTTGGCGGCGGAAAGCCGGACTTCTACGCGCCGAGTGTCGGCCAGCGTCTGGATTTCGTCGCCGTGCACTTCTATCCCAAAAAAGGCGAAGTCGACAAGGCGCTTCAGGCTTTGAAAGCCTATGACGTGGGCAAGCCAATAGTGATTGAAGAAATGTTTCCGCTGGCGTGCGGCGAAGACGAATTGATCGAATTCGTCCGCAAGTCGTCGGACATCACCGACGGATGGGTCAGTTTTTACTGGGGCGCTCCCGCCGCGCAGTTACGCGCCGCCAAACCACCGACGTTGGCGGAAGCGATTACTGCGTCGTGGCTGGAAAATTTTCAGCAGATTTCCAATGATGTCAAAGCGGAACGGCCGCTCGAAACCAAGTGATCAGGGAATAAAGAAAGGCCGACGATTGCTCGTCGGCCTTTTGAATTCTGAATTCAGCAAAGTTGCCGATCAGCGTGACATGAACACGACGACCTGGCCGACTTCGACCTTGAGCATCACGTCATCGATAGTCGGCAGCGTGGTGACGATGGCTTTCATGGATGCTTTGTCGAAGTTGATCCATTCGGCCGATGTGCCGGAAGAGGATTCACCAACGGCGTTGTACATCGTACGAATGTTCGGGCGGTTACGAAGAGTAATCACGTCGCCAGGCTTGACCATGATGCCGGGCTTGTTGACGGTCTTGCCGTTCAGCTGGAAGTGGCGATGCACGATGCCCTGACGTGCCTGAGGTCGAGTGAGCGTGAATCCGGCGCGGCGAACAACGTTGTCCAGGCGGCGTTCACACAGGATCAGCAGAGTCGAACCGGTGTTGCCTGTGGTTCGCTTGGCGATATCAAAGTAGCGAAACAACTGACGATCTCGCAGTCCGTAGTAGAACTTGATTTTCTGTTTTTCTGCGAGAGCGGCACCGTAGGTGGTCGGCTTCTTCCGGCGCTTGTGCATTCCAGGAGGAAATTCTTTCTTTTCCGAAGCTTTGATCGCTCCGGAGCTCTCGTAAACGTTCATTCCCAGACGGCGATTGATGCGGCCCTTCGGACCTGTGTAACGACCCATTGTCCCTGAAAACTCCCAAAGAATACTCTGTGCTCTACACCATCACTTCGACACGCGCGAAGTGACCGTCACCTTTTTCCAGACAAACAACGCCTTATCGGACGCCAAACGCTGGATCTGACAGGCAAGACCCGCTGCGAAGCGGCTGCGTG
>JANOUN010000060.1:0-3093 GCA_031416875.1 Planctomycetota bacterium
GGAATGTTTCAGGAAGGCTGAAGGGAAACAACCGTGACGACACTGATCGCATCACTGCTGTCGAACGCTGTGACTGTTACAGTCCTCGCGTTCGTCGTGTTTGCGGTCTCAAAACTGATCCGTCACCAGATGGTTGTTCACGGACTGTGGGTTCTGGTGCTGCTCAAGCTGATCACGCCATCGTTCATCTCACTTCCTTTCGCGGTTCCGATAGATGATTCCTGGCTTATGTTCGATTCCCGGTTCATCTTCGGTGAGTCTGTACATGGCGACCGAAATTCCGGCGATGCCCGTCACGCGATCGCGGCATTGGCTGGGAACTCAGAGTTGATCCAGTTGCCGTCCGAGGTAGCCGCTGGGAAATCTCCCGGCGAGAACGCATTATCCGAATCTGCGATCGTCACTCCGCCATTTGTCCCGCATCAGTGGTTTCGTTCATGGTCGCGAATCGCCGTCTCCGTGCTCTTATTGACCTGGCTGGGGGGAAGTTGTGTCTATGTTGCGCGACTTTTGCTTCGATACTTTCGCTTTTGCCGATTTCTGCGAAACAACGAGCAGATTGATGAAGAGTTGATCAGCGAGGGATACGACCTGGCCTACAAGATGGGTCTGAAACGACCGCCCCGTGTGCGAGTTCTCAGCGGAGCATTCTCTCCGATGTTGTGTGGTCTCGGTCGCGGGCTGACATTGATTCTTCCGCTGGATTTACGACATCGCCTGACTCCGAAAGGCCGGGCAACGCTGGTCGTGCATGAGCTGGCTCACTACGCTCGTGGTGATTACCTGGTGCGGGTTCTCGAAACGATCGTCACAGCGGTCTTTTGGTGGCATCCCGTAGTCTGGTGGATTCGGCATGAACTGGAAATCGTCGAAGAAGACTGCTGCGATTCGCGAGTGCTTGCCGAATTCCCTGGCCAGCCGCGTCATTATGCCGAGGCGATCCTGGATGCGATTGATTTTCTGTGCGAGCGACCTGTTGAGATGCCTCCCCTGTCGAGTGGTCTTGGCTCGTCTCCGATGTTGAAACGCCGCCTGACAAGAATCATGACGGAAACACCGGTTCCGGATGGCCCTCACCGGGGATGCCGAGCAGTCCTGGCTTGTGTAGTCTTGATACTTCCGCTGCATGTGATCCATTTCCGTCCGGAGCCTGCAGTCGTCGCCGATGAGGCGATCGGTCGATCGCAACCTGCGTTGAATCCCCCGGACATACCCGGTCCGCTCAACCAGATCTCTGCCGAAGAATTCGCTGCCATTTCCAACAGCCGCGTCTGGTCACGCGTCAGATCGCCTGATAGTCGCTGGATTCTGGTGGTCGATCACGAGCAGCAATGCCGATTGATCTCCACGATCGAGCGCCGATGCGCTGACTTGCCGACGTCGATGGCGTCCTGCGTGGTTTTTTCCCCCGATTCACAAAAACTTGCTGTGGGCACGACCGATGGTCGACTCCTGATACTTCACGGGCCGGATTGGGCGATTGAACACAACATCGGCAGAGGTTCCGCAATCAAGTCCATTGACTGGTCACCAGCCGGAGATCGTATCGTGTTGTGTACGGATGCCGGTGACCTCAAGGTGCTGGCTGCGAAAGATCTGAGCTGCATTACGATGCGTCGATTGCCGATGACCTTTCTGAACTGCGTCCGATTTACTCCTGCGGCCGATCAATTGATCATCGGCTGCGGCGACTGGAAGACCGACGTGGATTCGGCGTTGATGTTACTGGACGCCGAGTCGCTGCGTCTGACAAGCGTTTGGGATTCGGAGGTTCCAGTTGCACTCGTTCGGTTTGGCGATCACGATGACGAGATGACATGCTGCGACTGGAGCGGTCGCATGACTTTGCTCAAGTTGCCGGATTTCAGGATTTTGAATTCACAGTGGATCCCCAAGGATCATGTCGCACCGCTTGCGTTTTCCGTTCAGGCCGATGACGACGGTGTGCTGAGTGGAGCTTTTTAATGTGGATAAGATATTTCGTGATCAATCCGGCATCAAGTCTGAAAATGCGTCTCGGGATTCCGGGAGTGCTGGCGATCGTCACGATTTGCCTGAATACCGCCAGCACTGGCATGGCCGACGAGCCAACAGCGGCCGAAGCGCCTGCGACAGATGTCCGACCGAAAGCGCATGTTTCACAAACAGGCCGTCGCATCGCAATTGTCCTCTGCGGGCATCCTGGAGACCAGGAACACATCGCGCTGTTTCGTACATCCGTGGAAAAAATTCGGACTGGCATGACCGCGCATTATCAGTTTTTGCCTGAGAATATCCATGTGTTCACGGGCGAAGATGCTGACAACGAAGCAGCTGATGACAGAGGTGTTGCTGACGAAAAATCGGAAGCGACAGACCCCTCGGCAGCGACACAACCGGCCACCAAAGAAGTCATTGCGGCGGAACTGCAGATTTTGAAAGGCCAGATCACAGTCGATGACAGCCTGTTTGTGATCGTGATCGGGCATACCTACTTCGAGAATAATCTGGCATGGTACAATCTTTATGGTCCTGACGTTCAGCAGAAGGAGTTTGCTGAATTGTTTGAGGGTCTTCCGGCAAAGGAGCAGGTCTTCTTCATTACGATTCCCTGCAGCGGTTATTACATCCGTACGTTGTCCAGCCCTGGTCGAGTAATTATCACCGCGACAGAATCGGATCTTGAGGTCAACGAGACGCTTTGTCCTCACGTACTTGCCGACATGCTGAGCGCGGCACCAATGGTGGAATGGGATTTGGATGGGGACATGCGTCTTTCCTGTTTGGAATTCTATATCGCGCTGTGTCGAGGCGTCTCGGACCGCTACCTTGATGAATCGCTCCTTGCCACTGAGCATGCTCAGCTCGATGACAACGCGGACGGCAAAGGTTCGGAGATGCAGCAGCATTACCTGACCGAAGATCAGGGTGGATTGCCCAAAAATCGCCAGCGACAACAGCTCGTCGAAGGCCGCGACGGGATTGCAGCGTCGAAGGTCCAGATCACTTCGTTCTGAGAGGCTATCCGAGAACTGGATAGTCGTGGGTTGGGACGCCCAACAAACCAAAAAAAAAAAAGAAAAAAAAAGGAATTGATTTAAAAAAAAATTTGTT
>JANOUN010000061.1:0-4979 GCA_031416875.1 Planctomycetota bacterium
ATACTTGATTTCCAGGACGAGCACACAGTTTATCGTGGCGATTCACGGAGCAGAACGCTCAGCCCGAACGTATCTTCCAGGAGCAATGCTTTCTGACGCAGTTCCATACGTTCCAGTGACAGGTCGCCGGCAGAGTTTCTCACGGTGATCACCAGCCGATGACGTTCAATCGTGCATTCAATGTCACGCACGCGCTGGCTTCCGGTATGGTCCAGCGCGACCGCAACACGCAGAATCCCGGCCAGTCGCGAGACAACAACGCGATTGTCCCGATCCAGTCGGGCAAACAATTCGTGCGTCGGTTTCGGTGCTGCACGGCGGTGATACCGGGCAATCATGGCCACCAGTTGTTGATCCTGTTTATTCAGACCGAACAACTCACTGTGGGAGATCAGATAGTGCGAATGCTTGTGGTAGCCCGAGACTCCCACAAACAGGCCCATTTCATGCAGCAGTGCTGCGACATACAGCAGCGTCTCGCACCGGGCGTCCATGCGGTGTTCAGACTGCAGTGCACGGAAAAGCGTTCGCGCCAGTTCGGCGACATGACGCGTGTGGGGGATATCGACCTGATACTTTCGAGCCAGTTCGGTGGCAGAGTTGACGATCTGATCCGAGAAGTCGGTGGACCAGTCGTTCGACCGCAGCATTCCCTGCAACAGCGCGTCGCGCAGATTGAGCCCCGTGATCAGCAGTTGAGAACATCCCAGCAATTGTGCCAGTCGAAGGTTCGCCAACAGCGCCGGAACCAGTGTCTCGGCCTGAGACAGTTCCAGGTGATATTTTCGCATGATACGATCGACCGTCAGCGACAGCAGCCTGGTCGTGAGTTTGTCAAGGTCTTCGACCTTGATGCGAATCAGGCTGGACGCCGGAAGTTCAACACCCAGCACCCTTGCGGCAAATCGCATGTCTCCGCCCAGGCCGACGTACTCCACCGGGCTGCCTTTCGGAATAATATCCAGCAGCGGCTCAAGCGTACGGTCGATCTGACCGATCATGACACTCCCCATACGACTGCGCGTGGTCTGCGAATGCAGGAACATCTGCTGGAGCCGCAGCGAACCAAGGCGGTACGGCTGCGAATGAATAATGTCCTTGCCCTTCAGGACCAGCACTTCCGTATTGCCACCGCCAACTTCCGCCACGACGGTCAGTCCATCCGCCAGCGTGGCGTCATTCTGCAGCAGCGGGCGAACACCAAGGTACGTCACGCGCGCGATTTCCGCGTCGTCAATCATCTCCACCGAAAGTCCGGTGGCCGTGTAAATGCGGTCCAGGACTTCGATCCGATTTGTGGCTTCGCGCACAGCGCTGGTGGCCACAATGCGGATGTGTTTCGGATCGCTGCACTGATACTCTTTCAGCTTACGACGATAACTTTTCAGAATCCTGATCGTTTCCTGCAGCGTCTTGCGCTGAATCTCGCCCTGCGTAAACGTGTCTTTCCCCAGACTCAAACCGCGGACCAGCTGTTCCAGCACGCGGACGCGGGAACTGCCGTCGCTTTCACCCACTGCCATGCGAATGGCGGATGTTCCCAGTTCAATCACGGCCAGGGGAAACGCATTTGCTCCCCGCACCGGCTCAGACGCTGCCTCTGGAACTGCATCCTTGCGAACCGGCAGGTCATTCTGAGTTGTCTCGTGCCCTGTTGTCATGGCCTGTGTCAGACTTTCTTAGCGTCTCTTGATCCCGTTTCCTGCCGAACCCATCCCGCGGCACCAGTCGCAGTGGCAAGGTCGCCAAGTTCGCTGACTTTGAGCTTCGCACAATCGGCGAGAGAAGGCAAGACGTTTCGACGGATGCCTGCATTGACAGATTCCAAATACAATTTGGGCATCGCTTCCACCAGTCCGCCGCCCAAAACGACGACATCCGGTGCCAGAATATTGATCAGGCTGCCAATTCCTCGACCAACTTCTTCAGCCGCTCGACGCACAATCTCCTCAATGGCCTTGTCACCCATGTCGATCGACTTCGCGAGGGAGGAACTGCGAATCTTGACAATGTCCGTGCCAGCCAGTTCTTTCAAGTGCGGTGCCTGGCCCCGGTACACAGCTTTTGCGGCTTCCGCAGCAATCGCCAGCCGACTGGCAATTCCTTCCAGAGTCCCCACCTGCCCCACGCCAGCCGATGGACCGGTCGTTGCCATTTGCAAAAAGCCGACTTCCATGCATGACGATCGTGAACCTCGGAAGATCCGGCCTTCATAGACACAGCCGCCGCCAATGCCGGTACCGGGAAACACTCCCAGCACGCACCGAGCCCCCTGCCCTGCTCCGCTTGTGTACTCGCCAAACACACCCGCATCGACGTCGTTGCAGATGACAGCCGGACACTTGAACCGCTTTGACAGGAAATCCTGCAGGTCCACATTCTTCCAGCCCAGATTCGGAGCTTCCAGAATGATGCCTTTCTGCAGATCCAGCGGCCCGGGAACACCCGCACCGATCCCTGCGATTTCCTCCACCGTCACGCTGGCTTCTGTTAATGCGAGAGTGATCGTTTCCGCAAGGCGTTCCAGCCCGACCTGCTCGCCCGCATTGCCTCGCGTCTTGCGACGTTTTTTCCCAAGGATCTTAAGTTTGTCGTCGAACACGACGGCCATCATCTTGGTGCCGCCAAGGTCAAAGCCTATCCAGATTCTGCGTTTTGGTGTGTCGGTACTCATGGTCAGTCCAGGGCCTTGTTTTCGCAGTCGCCAGAAGCTTTTTGACAGCGATTTCTGTTACTCTTCCGTGGGGGAGCATAGCAGTTGAGATGACTCGACTCCATCACACGGATTGATTCGACTGGAACCAGGATTTTCGCGGGAACACAACTTATGGACCGTGACGCACTCAAGGCTTTGCAGGCACCACTCAAACAGCGATATCAGGCCGATCCCGCCGCCGCCATCGCTGAACTTCACGCTGCGGCGATCGTGGACTTCGCGAATCTCACCTGCCGAGTCCCGATACCAGTCCATGATGGCGGTGAGATTGTTGCCGGATTGCATCCCATGGCAGGGGGTGACGGCACAGTGGCCTGTTCCGGCGACATGCTGCTGCAGGCCCTTGTCACTTGTGCAGGAACTACCATGGCCGCAGTGACGACAGCCATGGGACTGGAGATCCGAAAAGCGAAAATCGACGCTTTCGGCATCATGGACTTTCGCGGCACGCTGGGAGTTGATCGAACTGTGCCCGTGGGATTCACCAGCATTAATCTCCGATTTCACATCGACTCGGATGCGCCTGCGGAACAGCTCGACAAACTGATCCAGCTCACAGAACGCTACTGCGTCGTCCTGCAGACCCTGCAGCACGCGGTGCCCGTGAGTGCGACTCGAGTGACTTGATTCGCCCCACGCCTCGTTCACAATACCGCACGCGGTTGGCATTGGCTCGTTTAACCGCATGCCCAGCGGGCCGCGATTGTTGAATTTGAGATTTCGTATTTGATATTTGAGATTTGAAATACAAAGCGCGGGGCGTTGCCCACGCGGTTAAACGAATGTGCCATCCTCAACCGCTCGAGGTATAGACCCAAGTCGAAGATGTGTCGTTTTTGCCGCGTAAAGTCTATCAACTTCGCCGAATGGTGATCCGGTCGGGATGTATTGGGTCCGGGCCGATGATTTCGATTTGGCGGTGTCGTGGATCCTTGCCTTCGGATCGAATAATCAGTTCCGCGGACCCCACTGGCGGCACCGGTTGAGCGACATCAAGGATAATGAACGATTGAGCAATCTGACCGACTTTGTAGGATACGTTGCTGGCAATCAGCTCAAAGTACGCAACCGTTGAATGTCGTTGTACGAAGGTGTTGCTGGTCATGATTGTGATTCCTGATTCTATTTTGAAAGCACGCGACGAATACTGTCGACGGTACTCCTCCCAGATCGATGAAAACGGCGAATTCTGGTGGGGACTCGATGCATTTCTGTGGCAATCAACAGGCGACAGTATCCTAAAAGTCCATCGATACGAAGAGCGATTTCGACAGGAACTGGCAGTTTACAATCGACTGACTGAGCGCGGAGTCGAACGCCTCAAAGGATTTCGATTCCCTCAACTACTTCACTATGACGAAGAATTGCAGATTCTGGAACTGTCATTTGTCAGTCCTCCCTATATTCTGGATTTCGTTGAGGTCGGCATCGGGAAAATGCCGGGGAACTTCGATTTGGACCGAATCGAAGCACAGCAATCGAAGCAATTTGGAAAAGACTGGCCCGACGTGCGACGTTTGCTGGAAGCTCTGATGCAGATCGGTATCTACTACGACGATGTCCACAACAAGAACATCCGTCTGAGATAAAAAGTAGGCCAGACCAAGCGGAGCGCCGTTCCGGCAATTGCCAGACACCTGCCGGAAATGCTTCAGGAGCAATTGCGGATTTTTTACTCGCAGAATCTTTGCACCGCCCGAATCTTGAATTTAACACTGCGAGTCCATTCGCTCTCGAAAGCAGGCGTGCCCGCGAATGGCGCGAAGGATCGCGAAAACTGAACTGAAGTTGCGTTACGATCCCGACCGCGATTTAGATTCGCGCCCATCCGCGCAATTCGCGGGCAATACCCGGACTCTACTTCTCCTGCGAGGGAACGCTGCTGTGCCGGACAGACATAAAACGTGGAACCCAGCGGAAACAAGACAAGAAACTCGGCAATCTGTCCACCAGTCAGAAAATTGCCCTCAATCCGCATCACGATAGAGAGCACCACGACGGAAGCGAGATGAATGTAAAAGATTTTGCGAAGGCGCCTCCGCAAACTTATGTCTGGATCGAGGGAACCGATTCGCGGTGAATTCTCCGGAGGAGCATACGGGTTGACTTGCTCCTCAGGCAAAAGTTGAACTCCCTGTAAACGAACAATGAATTGATCCAGATTCCGTTCGGCGTAACGTATTTCCCATGTCGTCATGATATCCGAGAGTCACTTGAAAGCTACGGGCTAAACAGGCATCCTCTCTCCAAAGACGATCCTATG